>JBHHVM010000013.1:0-17841 GCA_046754265.1 Phycisphaerae bacterium | reverse complement strand
GCGCTCAACGTGAACCTGGACACAGCGCGGGGGCTGGACTGCCGCGTGTTGATGCTCAATGCGCACTATGTCGCCCTTCGGGTCATCGGGGCCCGGCGGGCGTTCAGCATGCTGTGCAAGCACGACCGGGGCAATGAGCCCGCGGCTGAGATCGTCAGCGTCGAGGACGGGGCCTACGTCTCCTACAATTTCGAGGATTGGGCGGAGCTGAGCGAGTTTCGGCGCGAGTTCGAGCCTGAAGCCCACGACTGGGTCCGGACGGTGCGGGCCCACATCGCGGTTCCGCGGATCATCCGGGTGTTGACCTTCAGCCGAATACCGCGGCAGGACGTCAAACTGAACCGGCGTAACATCTACGCCCGGGACGCAAGCCGCTGCCAATACTGCGGCAAACGTTTCAGCACGTCGGAGTTGAGCCTGGACCACGTGGTGCCCCGGTCGCGGGGAGGGATCAATTCGTGGGACAACATCGTGTGCTGCTGCGTCAAGTGCAACGTCAAGAAAGGCGGCCGAACGCCGGAGCAGGCCCGGATGCATCTGATCAAGGTGCCAGCCAAACCGCGACGCAGCCCGGTGGCGACCCTTTCGCTGTCCAAGACCAAGTACCGCAGTTGGCAACAATTCCTCGATCACGCCTACTGGAACGTCGAACTGAGATAGCGTTGTTGGTGGGCTAAGCTTCGCACCTCTACGATGTGGGTTCTCACTAAAACTCACGGGATCAGCCGGTCAGCGCTCGACGTTCCACCGTTTGACCTGCCGGTTTGAGCGGGCGACAATGAGCCGGTCATGGCGGCGCTGCTTTCGCTTGAACAAGCCCAAGAGAAGGTCCTTTCGGCGGTTACAACCGGGTCGACGGTTGCGGTGCCGTTGCGGGCAGCCTGGGGTCGGCGGTTGGCTGGGCCGGTGTTTACCGACAGCGACTATCCGCCGTTTGACCGGGCAATGATGGACGGCTTTGCGGTGCGCTCCGCCGATGTGAGTGAGGGTCCGACGGTGCTGCAAGTGGCCGGGTGCATCGCGGCCGGGGGTGACCCGGTGGACCGGGGGCTCGAAGCCGGTCAGGCCATGCAGATCAACACCGGTGGGCCCATCCCACCCGGCTGTGATGCGGTCATCCGGGTGGAGGACACTTCCCAAGACGATCGAAAGGTCACGCTGCACACGGGCGTGAAACCCGGGCAGCACATTGCTCGTCGGGGAAGCTACGTCCGTGCCGGGCAACAGGTGGTCGATGCCGGTGTGCGGTTGGGCCCCGGAGCGATCGGCGCCGCAGCCTCGGCGGGTATGGCCCAGTTGGAAGTTCATGAAGTGCCGGCCGTGGGAATCCTGGGGACGGGTAGCGAACTGGTCGAGCCCGGCGTGGAGCCGGGCAGCAGCCAGATCCGCGATTCGAATCGTTTTGTGTTGGACGGGCTGGTTAGGCGTTGCGGGGCCAGGCCTGTGGACCTGGGGTTGGCAAAGGACGACCCGGAGGTCATTCGATCGCGCATTGAGCAGGGGCTCAAGCACCCGTTCTTGTGCATCAGCGGGGGCGTGAGCATGGGGGCGTTCGACTTTGTGCCCCGGTGCTTGACCGAGTGCGGGGCCAAGATTGAGTTTCATAAGGTGGCCCTCAAGCCGGGCAAGCCGACCCTGCTGGCCACGACGGAGTCGGGGACGGTCATCTTCGGATTGCCGGGCAACCCGGTGAGTGTGTTTGTCAGCTTCTGCCTGTTTGTGGAGCCGGCGCTGGCCAAGTATCAGGGGCACCCCCAGCCGTTGCCGAGGCCGATCCGGGTTCGCCTGGCCGATTCGCTCGGGGCCACGGGGAATCGCCGGACGTATCGCCCCGCAACGGTGAGGCCCGACACCGACGGCGTGCTGCGGGCTGCGCCGTTGGTCTGGCACGGTTCGGGGGATCCGTTCGGGCTGTCCCAGGCCAACGCCCTGATCGAAACCGGGCCGGGCGATGCGGGGCGGTCTGCCGGGGATGCCGTCAGCGTGTTGCTCCTGGAATGGCCCTGATGGGGACACGGCGACCAAGGATGGCCAACGTGGGCGGTAAAGCCTCGCAACCTAGACGAACACCGGGCCGGGCGGCCCAGCCATCGGGGCCGGTTCAACGACATTATCTGTCACTGAACGGTTATCCCGTCCGCATCGCGCTATTGGGACTATCGCTGCTGCTGCAGAGCCTGATCTTTCCGCCGATCGATCTATGGCCTTTGGCGTTCGTTTGCCTGGTTCCGTGGTTCGTGGCGACGGCCGTGGGCCAGAATGCGACCGTGGCCTACATCAGCAGCTATTTGCTGGGGCTGGCGTTTTGGCTGGTCAACTTGCGCTGGTTGGGCCTGGTGACGGTGGAAGGATTCGTCGCCCTGTCGGCATACTTGGCCATCTACTTCCCGTTGGTGGCCTGCCCCCTCCGTCATGCGGTCCGCCGGCGAGGTTTGCCCCTGGCATTGATCGCCCCGGTGGCCTGGGTGGCGGCCGAGAGGTGCCAGTCCATGGGCTTGCTTGGATTCCCCTGGTTCTTCATGGGCCACACCCAATACAAGATGCTCACACTGATTCAGATCAGCGACCTTGGCGGGGCCTATGCGGTCAGCTTTGTGGTGGTGGCCATCAACGGCGCCGTGGCCGATTTTATCCTGGGCCGCTGGAAACTGGAGCTGGGACCGGGGCGACGTGTCGATCGGTCCAAGTGGGCCGGTCCGATCATCGCAGCGTGCTTGCTGATCCCAGCCATTGCGTATGGGCAGTTCCAACTGCGGCGCGACACGCAAAGCCCGGGGCCTCGGGTGGCTGTTTTGCAGCAAGATTATCCCAGTTATACGGATGCGGAGTTGAACGCGAATCAACCCAACGCCTTTGAGCGGGCGGCGGCTTATTCGGCCTTGTTGCAAGAGGCGTCCCAGGACGATCCGGACTTGTACCTGCTTCCGGAGACGCCCTGGAGCATGGCCCTGAACCCGGAAATCGAGGCTCTGCCGGATGGGTGGATGAAGTCCATTTCCAAGCAGAGCCTGGCCATGCTTGGCGGTCATGCCCATCGATACGGGGCGTATGTGGTCAGCGGAGGGATGAGCATTATTCCCACGCCGCTTTCGCTACGGTCTCAGGACGTTAAGCACAACTCGGCCTTTGTTTTTGCTCCCGACGAAGAACTTCCCGGCCGCTACGACAAGATTCGTTGCGTGCCACTGGGCGAACAGGTTCCGTTTCGATTCAGCCGGTTGCGCTTCTTGTATTTGTGGCTGGATGAACAGATGCCGTTTCATGCCGAGGGTTACGAGTATTCGCTGACGCCCGGCACGGAATACCGGACTTTTTCGATGAATGCCAAATCCGAGCCGGGGCGGAGCTTTTGGTTTGCGGTGCCGATTTGCTATGAGGACGTGACCCCCTATATCTGTCGCCACTTCGTCACTAATCCTGAAACCAAGCAGAAGCAGGTAGACTTCTTGCTGAACATCAGCAACGACGGGTGGTTCCTGCACAGCGACGAGTTGCCGCAACATCTGGCCATTTGCGCTTTTCGAGCGGTGGAGAACCGCGTGCCCATCGCCAGGGCGGTCAACACGGGGATCAGCGGTTTTATCGACTCCAACGGTCGCATTCACGACCTGGTGACACGCGACGGCAGGCATCTGGGCCCGGGCATCAGCGGGTATGCGGTCGCCCGCCTGGAGATCGACTCGCGACACAGCCTGTATTCGAGGGTGGGCGACAAGTTCGCCCTATTCTGCGGGTTGTTGAGCCTCCTGATCTACGTGGACTATTTTGGAGTCCGAGCGCTGGGATCGCGGCGGGGCGCCGTGGAGACGGAGCAAGCCCGATGAAGCGAATAAAGGTGTTGTGCCTGTGGGTTGGCGGGGTGATGGCGGCGGGCTGTATGCCGTCCAATCCTTACCTGGCCAATAGCGCGGAGATGACCCGCCTGGAGCAGCGGGCCTTGGAAGCCCTGAAGCGCGGCGCCGGATTCGACACCCTGGCCAGCGTGCGGGCCCAGGCGATCGAATCGCTTCAGGACGAAGCCCCGCGACGGGGGCTGCCTTGGATACGCACCGGCTTGACCGACGAGCACCCGGCCGTTCGGTTCGCCGCGTGTATGGCATTGGGCACATTGAAAGATGAAGGATCGCGGCAGGCGCTGGAGCGGTTGTTGAAGGACGACAATGCCAGCGTGCGGGCGGCTGCTATCTTTGGCCTGCATCGCCTGGGCGATGCTTCACATACTGCGGAATTGGCTTCTCTGTTGCGGGATCACCCCGAAGCGGCTGTGCGACGCAACGCAGCCTTGATCTTGGGAAGGTTGGGAGAGCCCGGGGCGGTTGCACTACTGGCCGGCGTGGTCAACAGCAAAGACGCGGGGCTGCACATTCAGGCGCTCGAAGCCATGGTGTTGCTGGGCAATCCCGAAGCCACTCAGCAGATGGTGTTTGTGAGCCAGTCGGGCAACGGTCCGGAGGAAGTGCTGGCCCTGAACGCCCTGGCCAAGAAGCGCGACGCTCGCTTCAAGAAGCTCATGCAGAGAAAGTTGGCCGAATCGCCCTACCGTGAGACGCGACTGGCAGCCGCCCGGGGGCTGGGCGAGCTGGGCTCGGCCGACGGTCTGCGTGAGGCGTTGGCCGGCCTCCGCTTCGACAAACCCAAGGCGAGCATCAAAGACGATTCGCCGGAAAACCAACGAATGCGTATTCGGCAGATGGCCGCGGCGGCACTGGGGGCCATCGGTGACCCCGAGGCTTTGCCGGCGCTGGCCGATCGTTTGGAGGACAACAGCGATGCCCGGGTGCAGGTGGCCACCGCCCGGGCGATTCTGCGGATCATCCGTCAGTGGGAGCGGCAGACGTCGCCATTCTCGGGCGTGGCCCGGTCTGCGCCCTAACGGCCGTCGCAGGTTGATCGAGACCCTCATGCGCTGGTTGCCTTATACCATTTTGATCGTGCTGGTGGTGGCGTTACAAACCACAGTGGCCCCGAGATTGGCCTGGATGGGGGCGGTACCGGACTGGATCCTGGTACTGGTGGTGTTCTACGCGATGAATGTTCCGGCGCGGCACTCGCTGCCCTGTGGATGGTGCGCCGGGGCGCTGGCCGATTTGATGTCGGTCGAGCGGTTTGGGCTGTTGTCGCTGACCTACGGGTGTCTTGCGGCCGGGGTTTGCGCGATACGGGGATGGGTGTTCGTACGACACCCCCTGACGCAGTTCGGGGTGACGCTGGCCGGGGTCTTGGCGATTCGGCTGTCCTGGGGAGTCTATTGCGCCGCGGTTGGACAGCCGGGCGAGCCGGTGGGCACGTTGATTTGGACGTGTATCTACACGGCTTGCTGGGCCCCCCTGCTGCACGGGGCGTTGCTGCGGGCGTCGCCCCTGCTGGGGCTCGGTCGTCCGGGGGCCGTGGATCGGGATGGACCTCGGTTGGGAGGGCATCGTGTTTGAACGACGGGTCCAGACGCTCTTGATCTTGTTGTCGGTCGCGGGCTTGTTGGTCGTGGTCCGGCTGATCGACTTGCAGGTGCTGCGGGCCGACGAGTTTCGCGAGGAGGCTGCCAACGCCCTGCTGTTGCGGGCCGAGACGTTGCCTTTTGTCCGCGGGAGCCTACTCGACCGGACCGGGCGCGTGCTGGCCAGCGATGAAGCCAGTTGGGCCATCAAGGTGGACTATGGCATATTGGCGGAAGACCCGGCGTATCTTGCCGCCCAGGTGAGTCGGTGGCAGCGAGAGGAGCACTTGGGGCCCGGCCTGGATCGGGCCCAGGTGGAGTCGGCGCTGATGGTCGAGATCGACCGGATGTGGCGGCGTCTGGCTGCGTTCAGCGGTGAATCGGAAGCGGCCCTGCGTCAAAAGGCCGTGGATATCCGCGAGCGTATAGGCCGGGTTCGCCGGCAGGTAGCCCGACGGCGCGGCTTCGATGCGCCCGTGGCCGAGGAGCGGATGGCCCACATCGTGGTCGGCGGCTTGGACGATCAGCAACAGGTGGCGGCCCGGCGGGAGTTCGACTTGCCGTGGGTGCGCGTGGAGGCGGCTACCCAACGGCGTTACCACCATGCTGAGTGTCTGGCCCACGTGTTGGGTCGTACCAAGGCAGTGGACGCGGAACTGCGGGCCAACGATCCGTTCGCCGGCGACGACCTGCGCAGCTATCTGGCCGACGAACCGGTGGGCATTAGCGGGGTGGAGTATTCGGCCGAGGCATTGCTTCGCGGGCATCGCGGGCGCCATCGCGAGGATCGCAAGGGCAACGTTCTCGAGGACATCAAGCCACAATCGGGCCAAGACGTTCGGTTGACCATTCGATACGACTTGCAGCAGCGGTTGTACGATCTGCTGGGCGCCGAACTCCCGGGGCTGCCGTATTCGCCGGGTGGGGCCATCGTGGTGCTGGAAGTGCCCACGCGGGAGGTGTTGGCCCTGGTGTCTTACCCGGCCTTCGACCCCAACCGCTGGCAGGAATCCTACGCCGACCTGCGGCGCGACACGGTGAGGATGCCGCTGCGTTTTCGAGCGGTTGCCAATCGCTACGCGTTGGGATCGGTCATCAAACCGTTGACCTGCCTGGCGGGCCTGAGCAGCGGCTTGATCGACGAACACACGCTGATCGAATGTACGGGGTATTTGTTTCCGGATAACCCGCGGGCTGGGGCCTCCAAGTGCTGGCAGGTGCATGGGACCGGGCAGCGAAAAGTGCATGGTCCGGTGAACGTGGCCAAAGCACTGGAGGGCAGTTGCAACATCTTCATGTATGAAGTCGGCCAATTGGTGGGTGTCGAATATCTGTGCAACTTTTTTGAGATGGTGGGGTTTGGTCAACCCAGCGGCATCAGCCTTCGAGAGGAGACCTTCGGAATCAACCCGACGCCGTCGTGGCTCAACGAGGTGCAGGGCCGGCGGGTGCGTCCGGCCGACGCCCGGCTGTTCGCCATCGGTCAGGGTGAGTTGGCCGTGACGCCCATTCAGGCGGCCAACCTGATGGCGACTTATGCCGACGGCGTTCACAAGTCGGTGCGTCTGCTTCAGACGGATGAAAAGCCACGGACGTGGCACCTGCCGGTGTCGCAGAGCCATTGGAACGAGATTCATACGGGGCTGTTTAATGTGGTCAACGGGGCGAACGGGACCGCCCGCGATTACGCCCGACTCGAACATCCGCTGTACGCCCTGTGCGGCAAGACGGGCTCGGCCACGACGCCGCAACGGCCGGTGTCCTATCGTGTCATCTACGTCGATGGGCAGGGTCGCGAATATTTCAGCATCATCGCGGCCGGGGCCCGACAGGTGGCGGCGGACGAGTTTGAGCGGTTGCATCGGGGGGATGGTTACCAGATCAAATCGGTCACCTTGCAGGAAGTCTTTCCGCCGGAGCTACCAGCCGAGGGAGGCCGACATGCCCATGCCTGGTTCGCCGGCTATTTGCAGCGCATCGGGGCCGACCGGCAGCCGTTGGAGGAGGTCAAGCCGCGCATCGCCTTTGCGGTCTTGGTCGAATTTGGAGGCAGTGGAGGCCGGGCTTCAGGCCCTATTGCCCGCAAAGTGGCAAAGATTGTCATCGACACGCTGGGTGACGACTTGAACCCCGACGTCCAAATGGAGCCGACCTCATGAGGCGCTTGCTGCCGGCCCTATCGCCGACGGGTTGGGGCATCGTGCTGGCCGTGATGATCCTCTATGGGGTGGGGCTGGCCAGCATCTGCGCAACCGAGGGCGGCTTGGGCGACGCCCCTTTTGCAGGCAAGCAGGTGCTGTTCCTGGTGATTTCGCTGACCTTGTTTTGGGGCATTGTGAGAACCGGCTTCCAACGGATATCGGGGTGGACGTACGTCATCGGGGCGGGGGCGTTGCTCCTGCTGGTGCCTCCTGCCGTCGCTCGCGTGCTGCACACGGATTTCGGCGGCCTGGTGCCCAACATTCGCGGGGCCCATCGCTGGATCATGCTGCCGGGTTTTCGGTTCCAGCCCTCGGAATTGATGAAGGTGATCTACATTTTGACGTTGGCCTGGTATCTACGGTATCGGCGAAACTATCGCACCATCGGAGGGTTGCTGTTGCCGCTGGTGGGGTCGGCTGTGCCGTTGTTCTTGATCCTGCTGGAGCCGGACCTGGGCACCGCCCTGCTGATGATTCCCGTGCTCTTTGCAATGCTGTTCCTGGCGGGTGCCAGGGTTTGGCATTTGTTGCTCCTCGCAGGGCTGGCGGTGGTCATCGCCCCCCTACTGTGGCTGCAGATGAGGCCTTACCAACGCCTGCGGATCACGTCGGTGCTTTTGCAGTCGGATGCGTTGCGGTCGGACATCCATAAAAACCCGCAAGACTACCGGTTCTTGGACGGTAACTCGCAGAACCTGCGCCGAGAGGCCCGGCAGTGGAGGAACTCTTCGGGCATGCAACTGGTGCGCTCCAAAGCAGCCCTGGGCAGTGGGGGCGTGTTGGGGCAGGGGTGGGGACACGGCACATACGTCGAGTACAACTTCCTTCCTGATCGGCACAACGATTTCGTCTTCGCGCTGATCGGACATCAATGGGGGTTGGGAGGCTGTCTGGGCGTGTTGGGATGTTACGTGGTGATCGTCTTGGCTGGGATGAACATCGCCTTGAGGACCACCGACCCGGTGGGCCGGCTCTTGGCGGCGGGCGTGGTGACGCTGATCGCGTGCCAGGTCTTGATCAACGTGGGCATGTGCATTGGCTTGATGCCGGTGACGGGGATGACCCTTCCGTTCGTCAGTTATGGGGGCAGCAGCCTGCTGGTCAATTTCATGGCGCTGGGTCTGCTAGTGAGCGTGGGGCGGCACAGGCCGTTCATGCTGGCCAAGCCGCCGTTTGAATTCGGCGACCCAGCCGCGTCCTTTCCGCCTCGGCCTGATCGGCCTGCCACCGGGCGGTCTTGATCCGCCGGGTCGCCGCGGGCAAGATGTCGGTATGATCCACGGGCCCAAGGGGGGCGCTTTGTCCGCCAATCTGATGCCCGGCCAGTCAGTGAGCGTTTGGCCATGACCGGAGTTTTTGCAGTTCTTGCGTTTTTCGCCGCCCTGTTCGGGTCGATTATGTCGTTTCTCATAAGCACGGCTCCGTAGCCTACCCTTGTGGGACGGCTCAACGGCGGTGCGGAACAGCCTGGGAGCTTGCCCGCCATTAGCCCCCATCACCACCAGAAACCCGCCTTGGGCCGCTTTCCAACGTGGCTGATCGATAACGGCGTCTACCTGGCCTTGCTCACCGCCGTCGTCTGGGTGGCGATCGATCGATGGGATGGCCGACCCGCCAAGCCACGCCAGGGCGGTGGCGGTCCGACCACGCCGGTGAAGCTGGACCCTGAGAATGACCGCACCGACCAACTCATCAAAGCGCTGGACGCCTTGCCGCCCCTGACGGCGAAGGAATTGCCGGCAGCGCCGCAGGGGTGGACCCGGCTGGGCAATCCGTGGGGCATGATTGCCCTGGGTGACGCGCTGCGCGGGACCTGGGCGCCCAAAACGCGCCCCAATCTCCAGGCGGCGTTGCATTTCGTGTTGTCGGCGGAGGTGCAATCTGTTCTTGCGCAGTTGGAAGCGGTCAAACCCGGCGCGTGGCGAGGTCGCCCGCGCAATCGGCCCAATGAACGTTCACGAGCGGGGCTAGGCTTTGCGGGCTTGTTGTTTGCGGTTCGAGCCCGGTACTACGCTGAAGAGGCCTCGGACGCCGATGCGGCGCTGGCCGATCTGACCAGCATCTATAAGCTGGCGGCCTTTAGCTATAACGCCAATTCGTACGCGATGGCCTCCGCCGGCATGGGTACCGAAAACCTGGCCCAAGAAGAGCTTCGCTTTCTGGTTCGACGACACTTGCTTTCCCGGGCCCAGTACGAGCGCATGCAGGCCACCATCGCCGGTACGGTACCGGAGTATGCAGGTCTTTGGACTCTGGGAGTCGGTCGCAGTATCGCAGCCATGCAGGACCTGCTCGATGGGGGTTTTACCAAAACTGAGGACGCGCCGGGGTTTCTGGCCATCAATCATTGGGATCGGTTGTCACGCTCCGGGTGGGCCCGGAAACGTCGCAGCGGGATCTGGAATCTGGCGTCGGTGTTTTTTAATGACCGGTCGGTCGTGGCGAGAAAAATCGAACTTCGGGCCGAAGCCTACCGAAGATTGGGGAATCTTCCTTACGCCAGCGCCCGCGAACGCATCGTGGTTTTGCGACGCCAAAACCCGTTCATCACCGATGGTCCGATCTGCGCGGCGCCCCAGAGCAGGCGGCTCGGGTCTTCTGGGCTATCCTACTTGACGCAACACGTGGCGGGACGAAACGCGACGCTTGCGGCACTGGCCCTGTCAGCCTTTCGAGGGCAACACGGCCGGTACCCCGAGGCGCTGACTGAACTCGACCTCACCAACGCGCGACCGGTAGATCCGTACTGCGGTGAGCTGCTGAGGTATGCCCGGGTGCGAGACGGCGGCTTCGTGCTGTATTCGGTCGGCCCCAACCTCACCGACGACGGCGGCCGGCCTCACCGCGTGGACGAAAAGACGGGGACTACCGCACTGGACGGCGACTACTGTTTTCATTTGCCGCGCCCGGAACCGGCTTACGAGCCGCAATTGGTCGAGAATCAATAGTGACTACATCCGTCACTACATTTGACACCGCGGACGAGTCTCTGGTTCCGGCCGAGTGGCCCGCGACCCCAGCGGATCGACCGGCGGTGCGCCCGCGCCAACTCGGCGCGGCCGTGCTGCTCTTGATGGTGGGGCTTTGGTTTTTTCCCGGGACTGTGGCCCCGCACATGGCGGCAGCGCGGCTGCGTCACGCCCTGGCCGCTCACCTGTTTGCCCTGATCTTTGGCGTCGGAATGATAGTCTGGGCGGTGGAATTTCCCTTCTTGAACCCCGCGGTGGGACAGCCCGATCTTGAAGCGACGCACACCACGCCGGTGACCATGACTTGGTGGGAACTGCTCCGCGGCCCGCCCGCGGCGCTGGCGGCGGTCACCTACGATCATGCCGGTCGCGCAGGCATGGCGGCGCCGATCGGCTGGCTGATCGGGCTGGAAGCGGCCCTGCTGGCCGTGGCGGTAGCTGCGATGCCCTTTGGTGCGGTGGGTGAATCCGCCGGAACAGTGTTCGGCCGATCGGTGCGGCTTACTTATTGGAGCACAACGCTGATCTTGCCGGTGGGGCTGGCGGTCCTGTTGGAGCCCCAGGTTCGCGAGGCATTCGGTTTGACGATGCAATGGCTGCCGGCGCACACGATTGGTGTGGCAGCCTGTGCCCTGTGGTGGCTATGGGTCTTGCTGCGGTCGGGGTGGGATTGTGGCGGGGCGCCTAAGGTGGGCGCCGGGCGACCGCGAGTTCCCCGCTGCGAAGGATGCGGCTACACGATCGCCTTCCTGCCCTTATCGACCCAGTGCCCGGAGTGCGGGCAAGCGGTGGCCGCGTCGCTGCCCCAGGAGCGAACTGAACCCGCCGTGGCCCGGGCGGAGGGATTCTGGCCGTGGTTGAGGGGGTTTTTCGCCACCTTGCGGCATGCGCTGGGGGACCGATCTTTTTTCCGGGCATTGGCTGTTTACCGCTGCCAGGAACGGGCCCGTAGCTTCATCATCGCACTTTGCGCCATCGACGCCGCCCTGATCCTGCCGGGAATACCGGGTGCATATTCGGCCGTGGTTGGATCGACCCTGGAGAGTGAGCTTTGGGCTGGTGCCCTGGCCATCGCGACGGTCGGGTTTTGCGGTCAAGTGCTGCTGGCGGGTCTAATGGCCTCTATTGTGTCGGCCGTAGCGAAGCGTCCCCTACTGCCCACTTCGGTGGCCACGTTCTATGGGTTGTCCAGTCTGCTGCCGCTGACAGCCGGCGCCTTGATCGGAACGGTGACCTATCTGGTCGTGGAATTGGTGATCAACGTGGGCAGCGCCCGAGCGCTATTGCCCGGTGTCATTGTGATGTCGGCGATCGCCGTGAGCGCGTGGTTTTGGGTTGGAATCCGGGCGGTTCGATGCTTCGTACGGGCAGTCCGAGATACGCAATACGCCAATGCGTAGGCATAAACCGGGCGATGGCCTGTGCCGGGATACACCGCCCGCGTTACTTAGCCACACGTTTAAGCACGGAGGTCAGCCTGCCGACGCCCTTGGTGCCGACGCGCATAACCAGGTTGAACAGGGCATTCATCACGCTCAGGAAGCCGGCCATCTCTTGGAGTCTGCGGTTGAATTCGGCGACCTCGCTGCGCTTAGCCTTGCCGCGACCTTTGACCTCGTCGCGAACCATGGCCTGACACCGTTCGATGGTCTCGATGATGGGTTCGACTTCGCGACGGCGGCGTTCTCGGGTGATGGTTTCGAACATTTGCCACACGTCGGTCTCACACCGGAAATACTCTTTGCGGTCTCCGGGTAGATGCACGCGAAAGATCAGCCCCCAGTTGACCAACTGCCGCAGGTTGATGCTGGCATTGCCGCGAGAGACCTGCAACTGGTCCATGACATCGTCGGTGCAAAGGGGTTGAGCCGAGACGAACAGCAGGGCATGAATCTCGGCCATGGTGCGCGAGATGCCCCAGTTGGCGCCCATCTCGCCCCACCGCCGAATGAAAAGGTCGCGCGACGCTTGCAAGGCACTCATAGGATTCGATCCTTTCGATATGGACTGAAACTATTGTACCCACCCTGGGCCTCAGAGCAACGCCGATGGTAGGGAAATGACAAAGAGGCAGTGGGCAAGAAAAAGTCCAGGCTAGGGTCGCCCCGAAGGACAACCCAAGCCTGGGAGGGAGAGAGAGAGTCTATGATCGCCTGCGGTCCAGGCCGCAGGTTGGTTCGCAAGCCCCAGGCGAGGCACCCCGAAGGGCAACCTTGCCTGGGAGGGAGAGAGAGAGTTTATGACGTTCCCGCCTCAAAGGCGAGCCATTCTCTTTTACATTCCACTCCGCCGGTCAGCCAACCGAGTCGTCGACGGTCGTGCCCGCAGGGGGCAGCCCCTGACGATCCTGTCCCGGCTGTTCCGCCGGCGTTAGTGACGATCGCATCAACCGATCAGTCGGCACCACCAAAGGTGTGTCCAGCCCGCCGACGGCGATGATCGCAAAGTGGTTTTGCATTGTACCGCAATCACTGAAGAACACCACTTCTCCACAAACGGTCACTTCCGGGCTCATCTGCGTGGCCAACTGACCGAATTCCGGACAGACTGCATCGCCAAGTCTGAACTGCACGGCTGACCCTGAATGTATCTGTCCGATTCGCACGTTTAACACCTGCTCCTTCGCTGCACAAACAATGCATGGTGGATGCCAAACCGCGAGAAATCCGCTGCTTTCCGGCGCGGCCGGCGCAATTTCAGTACTCAACGATGGTTACGGCCGCTTCACCTACGAGTCCCCGAGTTTCCACAGCCCGATCTTGCCCGGTGGGGTGAGCCAATCTCTGCACAAGTAGCTCGGGCGCTGCCCAGGCTTTGGAACAAGAAGTTCATCGCCACGGCGGGCGAACAGGCGCAGGACGTGTTTTCGGACGCCCAGAACCCGGTTGTGCATCAATCGGCGCGCCTGTGCCGTGACATGCACAGCCTGCCGGTTCGGATTTGTGGCCGGCCCATTTGGCAGATAGAATGATTGGGGAATGGTGACAGCCTGCGGTTTGACCCGTCAAGCCTATCCGCGTCGCCTTTGGCCGGTGGCGGGTTCAGGCCTTCGCGGGAGAAACTCATCTTGCCGATTCGCTTATGCAGTTCGGTGCAGCGGTCGCCCCACGAGCTAAGCTTCCGGCTCGGTTTGGGCCTTGGGTTGTGCGTCGCCCTATCCCTCAGGGCAGGTCCGGCGTGGGCGGAGAACGGCCAAAAGGCCAAGATCGCCGGGAGCATTGTCGACAATGGGCATCGGTATGTCTGGACGGTGACCAACCTGCACAGCTCGCCCATCGTGGCCGTCGAATTCCCTCATTATCATGCAGACCTGTTCCTCATCCCGGACGGCTGGTCGGATGAGGGGACGACCAATCTGGTGGGCCGGGGAGGGGGGGACAATCCCGGGATCTGCAGGGCGAGCGTGAAGCCACAAGCCAAGGGCATCGCCCCGCAAGGTCAAGCAGTCTTCGACATGCGCATTGCCGGGGCTGGTGCCCACACCGGGACCGGCAGCGTGAGCATCCAATTCGCTGACGGCACCCGAGCAGAGGTTTCGGGCGTGGCCTTGCCCGTTCCCGAGCCGTCCCTGCCGAGGTACGCCCGCTTGGCAGGGTATGCCGCCTTGTTCGGGTTGTTTCTGCTGTGGGCCTCGATGCGACGCCGAGGGGGGGGCCAGGAAAACGAGCCGGGTTCCGTCGCGGACGGTTAACCGGACGAGCCATCCCCACTTTGTTTGGCCAATCAAAGGTCACCGATTGGCCCCACCTTTGAGTCCCGATGATGTCTTGCTCCCCTGCCGACCCCCGATCCGTTATTGTGTTCGGCATGGATCCCACCGAGGTCTTGGCCCCCGATGGAGCAATCGGCCGACGATTGGCCGGCTATGAACCCCGACCTCAGCAACTTGAGATGGCCAGGGCGGTCGCCGACAGCTTCGCCGCGGGCCGACACCTGATGATCGAAGCCGGCACCGGCGTGGGCAAGAGCTTCGCCTACCTGGTGCCCGCCATCCAGCGTGCGGTCGAGCATCAACAAAAGGTGGTCATCAGCACGCACACCATTGCCCTTCAAGAGCAACTGGTCAGCAAAGACCTGCCCTTCCTGGCCGAGGCTTTGCCGGTGGATTTCTCAGCCGTTCTGGTCAAGGGGCGCCACAACTACCTGGGCCTGCGGCGGATGAAACGGGCCTTGAGTCGCAGGCAGGTCCTCTTCGATGAGGGCGGACATGCAGACGCGCTGCGCTCCCTGGCCCAGTGGTCTGAGGTGACCAAGGACGGCAGTTTGGCCGATCTACCCCAAACGCCGGCCCCGCCCGTCTGGGAGCAGGTCCGCAGCGAGCACAATAACTGCATGGGTCGCCGCTGCCCGGAGTTTGGCAAGTGCTTCTATCAGCGGGCCCGCCGGAAGGCGCAGGCTGCGCAGCTTTTGATCGTCAACCATGCCCTGTTGTTTGCGGACCTGGCCTTGCGGCAACAGGGAGCGTCGGTGCTGCCGGAGTACCAGCTCGTGGTGCTGGACGAAGCCCACGTGGCTGGGGAAGTCGCAGGGCAGCACCTGGGAGCCAGCCTGTCGGAATCGCAGATTCGTTTCCTGCTGAATCGGCTGTACAACTTGAAGACCAAGCGCGGTCTGTTGGCCACCTGCGGCGATGACGAGGCCCTCAAGATGGTGCGGCGGTTGAATCGCACCGCTACGGATTTTTTCGACGAGTTTTGCGCCTGGCGTGAACGCTGCGGGCGATTCAACGGTCGATTGACCGAGCCGGTCCCGATCAGGAACGGGCTTTCCGTCGAGTTGAACGAGTTGGCCGGCAAACTCAAGCAGCTCAAGAACGGGACCGAGGACGAGGACGAACAGTATGAAATCAGCGCTTATCGCGACCGGTCCAAAGACTTGGCCGACGTTCTGGACACGCTCCTCAAACAGGGTGAGGAGGATTGGGTCTACTGGGCGGACGTAGGCGGGCAAGGGCGGCGCCAGGTGACGCTGCACGGTCGGCCGCTGGATGTGACGCCGGTGCTGCGGGAATGGTTGTTCGATCGAGTTTCCAGCGTGGTGATGACCAGTGCCACGCTTAGCCTGGGGCCTAGCGATGACTTCGGCTACTTCCGCAGGGGGCTTGGCCTGGAGAACGTGGAGCGGGCGTCGCTGGGTTCGCCGTTCGACTATGGGCGACAAGTCAAGATATACGTGGAAACCGCCCTACCACCGCCGCAGACCAACGACGCATTCATTGAGGCTGCGTCTGAGCGCATCAGCCATTACGTGCGGATGACTGAGGGGCGGGCCTTTGTGCTGTTCACGTCCTATCAAATGATGGATCGGTGCGCCGAGCGGATTGGCCCGGCGATGGATGAACTGGGGATCACGGTGATGGTTCAGGGGGCGGGCCTGACGCGGTCGGTCATGCTGGAGCGTTTTCGGCGCGACGAGCGCAGCGTGGTTTTTGGAGCCGACAGTTTCTGGGCGGGGGTGGACGTGGCCGGTGACGCCCTGCGCAACGTGATTATTGTCAAGCTGCCCTTTGCCGTCCCGGATAGACCGTTGGTCGAAGCCCGCATCGAGCGCATCAAGCGGCAAGGCGGCAATCCTTTCATGGAGTTTCAACTCCCCGAGGCTGTGCTGAGATTCAAACAGGGTTTTGGGAGGTTGATCCGCACGCGACGGGACACCGGCATCGTGGTGCTGCTGGATGGCCGTATCCGCAGCCGGCCCTACGGGAAGATGTTCCTGGAGGCGTTGCCCGAGTGCCCGGTGGAGTACGTGGGGCAGCCCGAATCGGTGTGAGCGGACCGCTCACCCAACAATTTTACACACTAACGCCCGGCCTGGGTGCTTTGCCGTGGGAATAGCCGGGCGTTATACTGGTGGGGAGGCGATTAGACCGATAAACCAAGGCACGCCTCAAGGATTTCCTGGAGAGCACCGCCCAGGTGCGAGTGACCCACCATGACCACAACCGTTTCAAGATCGCATACACCCGACAAGGTTGCGCCAGCGGTTAGCGCACCGGGCTTGGGCGAAGCCGCCGGACGTAAGGGCCGGCGCCTGGCGTTGACACTCGGGAGCGTCGCCCTGGCGGCCGTCGTCGTGACGCTGCTCATTCGAAGTATGAGCGGACGCACCGCCCTGGACGCCTCGGAGCTGTTTACCGTGGCCCGGCGCAGCTTCCCCGTGCTGCTCCGCGAAAAGGGTGAGCTTAAGGCAGCCAAGAGCGTGGACATCAAGTCCGACGTGGAAGGTCGAGCCACAATCATCTGGCTGATCGACGAAGGGACGCAGGTCAAGAAAGGCGATCTGCTGGTCAGGCTGGCGTCAGACCAGATCGAAGAGAAGATCCGCACCGAGGAGATCAAGGCAGCCAACAGCATAGCCGCGGTGGCGGCCGCCGAGAAGGAACACGAAATCCTTCTGGATCAAAACGCCAGTGACCAGCGCAGGGTGGAACTGGCTTTGCGCATGGCCCGGATCGAGAAACAAAAATATCTGGAGGGCGATTGGCAGCAGTCCCTTCTGGACATGCAACTGGAACTGGACCGGGCCCAGATGGTGCTGAGCCGAACCCAGGAGCAGCTTATCGACTCCGAAGATCTGCACGCCAAGGGGTTTATCACCGAGAGCGACCTGTGGCGGGACCGGATTTCGGCGTTCGAGGCCGACATCGCGGTGAAGAAGGCCAAGCTGCTGAAGGAAATCAGCCTGCAATACACGCACCCCAAAGAGCTGGAGCAGCGTGAGTCGGACGTGTCGGAAGGCATCAAGGAATTGGAGCGCGTCAAGAAGAGCAACGCCGCCAAGGCATCGAAGTCGGCGTCGGAGCTCAAAGCCAAGCAGGCTGAACTGGCCGTGATACAAGAGCGCCTGGCCAAGTTCACCAAGCAGCGGGCCGATTGCGAAATCCACGCCCCTCAGGACGGGCTGGTGGTCTACGAGTCGGGCCGGGGGCATTGGGACAACCGGCAAATCGCCGAAGGTGCGGAAGTGCATGAGCGCCAGACTATCATCAAGCTTCCCGACCCCCGCGTCATGGTGGTCACCGTTCGGATTCACGAGGCCAACACCGACAAAATCGCCATCGGCCAGCACGCCCAGGTATCGGTAGAAGGGTTGCCCGGGGCCGTCTTTACCGGCAAGGTCACCAAGATCGCGCCGCTAGCCGACTCGCAAAACCGCTGGTTGAACCCCGACCTCAAGGAGTACGAGACCGAAATCACGCTGGATCAGTCCGACGACCGGCTCAAGCCGGGGGTCACCG
>JBHHVM010000012.1:0-18033 GCA_046754265.1 Phycisphaerae bacterium | reverse complement strand
GACACGCGAGTTTGTGGCCCTGCGACAACTGACCGACATTGACCCCGCCTCACCAAGAATCATCGAGGCCCAGAAGCGTCTCAAGGAGATGTTGGCCGATTTCCTTTACGAATCCGCCACGGCACTGACCGCCCTGCGAGAGCAAGTCAACAACCTCGCCGACGGTTCGACGGACCAAGCCCAGGACCACCGGGTCCTAAGCTGGTTGACCCGCGGGTTCCATGCCCTGCAAGCAGCCCATCATCGATTCGAGTTCGCGGCTTCCGATGTGCAAATCAGCAACAATTTCCGCCTGGCTGCCACCCTGCGGTCCGCCCAAGGCCTGCGACAAAGGACCGTGCTCCGGCGGCGGGTAATCAATCAGCACCTCACCCAAATCGCTCGCCGCCAGGTTGCCCTCGACCGGCAGAATCAGATCGCCGACCTGGAATCCCGCATCGAGCAACTGGCCGCGGAGGAAGATGAAAGCCTGCGGGGCTTGTTGGCGCTTCAAGATCAGCACGACAAGGCCACCCGCTCGATGGAGGAGTACGCGGTCAAACGCACTCAATCCGACATCGCCGGCGAGCGCATCAATGAGCTGACCGTCGAAATCGACGACACCCGGCAACGGCTCCAGGAATTGGCCGACCAGCGCCCCCCTTCCGTGGATCCCAGCAACATTCGCCTGGTGGCCTGCTCGGTCAGTCGGATGCCCGCCAACCTCACCCGGCGCCTCGCCTACGGCTGGGCCGCCTTTGTCACCTGCCTGCTGGTCTTAATGGTGTTCTTCTCACCGGTCAGCCACACTCAGCGCAACTCGTAACGATGACGCTTGGCAATCGCTGGAATCAATGCCAGCAACATTCCCATCAAGCCCGTGCCCGATCCCGATCCGCACAGGCTGTTGACCAAGGCTGTGCTCGCATCGGAAACCGGATCGACGGGAATATCATCGACCCCATCCTGGCAGTCGGCTGGGTTGTCCCATAGCTCGGCGCAGGGGTCGCAGTCGCCGGTGACTTCCTCGGGAAAGACCTCCGTGGCCACCGGCTCGCCGTCGGGGTTCAACCGATACAGACTGCCGATCTCAGTCACCCAAAAGACCCGCCGCCGGCCGCGCTGATCGGTGGCAAACTCCACGAAACCCACCGGCTGATCGTCGATGAACACCTGCGTCTCGGAAGTCACCAACGTATTGGCCAGGACTCGATCCGCCCCGTTGACCAGGACCAGGCTGCTATCCACGTCACTGATCACCAGCCGGACGTTTTCGGCGTTGATCAAACCGCAGGTCGCATCGCTGATTGCCGGGTCGTCTTGCAAATCGAACCACTGGGCCCGAACCGGTTGGGAGGCCCCCAGCAGCGCCGCCAACCCCAAGAGTAAATAGCGTATCCACACAGCCTGATCTCCTCGTCGATGAATCAGCCCGAACCCATTCCTCGAGCTTCGCACAAATGGTTCGGGCGCACCAGGGGTCCGGGGGGTACGGATTCAGCCCCGGACCGATCCAGGATGGGCCAAGCCTGTCCACAGATTCCGACAACCACAGGGCTCTAAAGGCAATCCAACCGATTGCGTGGGACCGGCGTCGAAGCTATAGTCCGGTTTGCGCACCCCTTGGCCGGCGGGCCGACGAGGACGGGGTGAATCAATCGGAAAACCAGCGATGGTCATAGGCGTTCCCAAAGAGATCAAGACCCATGAATACCGCGTCAGCGTGGTGCCGTCCGGCGTCGAAGAGTTGACCCGCCGGGGTCACCAGGTTGTTGTCGAAACCCATGCAGGCCAAGGCTCGGGGCTTAGCGACGCCGAATACGCCGATGCCGGCGCCACCATCGCCGACGCGCGCGAAACCGTCTATGCCCAGGCTGACCTGATCGTCAAAGTCAAAGAGCCCCTGCCCGACGAATGGAAACTCATTCGGTCCGGGCAGGTGATGTTCACCTATTTGCACCTGGCTGCCGACCGAAAGCTGACCGACGGCCTCTTGTCCACCCAGTGCGTGGGCATCGCTTACGAAACTATCACCGACCCCCAAGGCCGGCTGCCCCTGCTGACCCCCATGAGCGAGGTGGCCGGGCGGATGAGCATTCAGGAAGGGGCCAAGTTTCTGGAACGGCCCATGATGGGACGGGGCATCCTACTGGGGGGTATCCCGGGCGTAGAGCCCGCTAAAGTGGTCATCCTTGGCGGCGGGGTGGTGGGCACCAATGCCGCAAAAGTGGCCGCCGGACTGGGCGCCCGAGTCGTGATCCTGGACGTCAACCTGGACCGCCTGCGCTACCTCGACGACGTCATGCCCGACAACGTCCACACCCTGTTTAGCACGCAGATGCACATCCGGGCCGAGTTGGCCGAAGCCGATTTGCTCGTCGGGGCCGTGCTGATCCCCGGCGCCCGCTGTCCCGTGCTGGTGCCCAAGGATTATCTCAAACTGATGAAACCCGGTTCGGTCATCGTCGACGTGGGCGTCGACCAGGGCGGTTGCGTGGAATCCATCCACCCCACCACCCATGCCGAGCCGACCTACATCGTAGACGGCGTGGTCCATTATGGCGTAGCCAACATGCCCGGTGCGGTGGGCCGAACCTCGACGTTCGGGTTGACCAACGCCACGCTGCCGTACCTGCTAAACCTGGCAGACAAAGGATACCAGCAAGCCTGCCGGGAGGACCCGGGGTTGGCCGAGGGAATCAACGTGGAACGGGGTAAGCTGACCAATCCGGCGGTGGCCCAGGCCTTTGAGTTGCCCTTCGAGCCCAGCTCAGCCGCTGCCTGACGCCGGGGCAGGCCACCGCACTGCGGGCCGTAAACGCCATGGGGTGTCAATGTTTTTACGCTCAATCGCCCGATCTTTGGATGGGGCGCAAAACCGCGACCAAAGCCGGCTGCGCCGCTAGACGGAACCCGTCATGAAGAAGCTGATCATCACCCTGATTGTCCTCGGTGCGTTGACCGGGCTGTGGTTCTGGGCAAAATCCCAGGGCAGCGTTTTCTCCCGCCAGGGCAAGACCGCCACGGGCCGAATGGGCCGGGTCGAAGTCCCCGTCACCGCCAGCGGTCAAGCCCGAGAACGGCAGCTCATCCAGATCAAGGCCGAAGCCAGCGGCCCGATCACCAAGATGCACGTCATCGAGGGTGACGTCGTCCACCCGGGCGCCTTGTTGCTGGAAATCGACCAGGAAGAAGAACAGCGCAACGTCGACCAGGCCCAGGCCGCCGTCCGTCAGTCGGAAGACCAATTGGACATCGCTAAGCTCAATCATCAGCAAGCCGTCAAAGATGAACCGTACAACATCGAACGAGCGGAGTTCAACCTGGAAATCGCCCAGGCCCGCTACGACTTCGCCCGCACCGAGTATGACCGCATCAAGAAGCTCTACGACGACGAGCAGGCCAACTACCGGGAGTTCCAGCAGGCCTTGACCAACCATCTTTCAGCCAAGGCCGAACTCCACAAAGCCGTGTCCGACCTGGACCGGGCCAAAGATACCGGGCCCCGCAACGTCGAACGCACCCTCAAGGAAGTCAGCGCCGCCCAGGCCCGGCTCGAGCAAAACCAGGGGCGACTCCAGGATTTCGAGCGCCGCCTGAAAAAAACCAACGTCATCAACACCTACAAGAGCGATTGCCGCGTGGTCCGCATCTATATCTCCGAAGGTGAGATTGCCGTCGGGGCCCAAACCACCGTGGGCAGCACCACGCTCATCGAATTGGCCGACTTGTCCGCCATGGAAGTCACCGCCAAAGTCGACGAGACCGACATCGCCAGCGTCGTCAACTTGAAACAGGCGGGCCTCGCCGAAAGACAGGCCGATCAACCCACCGTGCATTGGGAAGATGACCCGCAGCCGCGTTACAGCGACCAGGTTCGCGTCGAATTCGACGCCCTGCCCGGGGTCTCCTTCCTCGGCAAAATCATCGAGATTGCCGAAAAACCGCAGGCGGTCTCGCAGATCATCACCTACGATGTGCGCATTCGGCTGGACCCCAGCCCGGACGTGCCCAACGTCCGCTTGGGCATGCAAGGCACGGTCGAGTTCGCCCCCCAATTCGAGGAAGGCCTGCTGGTGCCCTACGAAGCCGTCCGCAAGGTCGGCGGCGACGAATACGTGGTCCACTTGCCCAACACCGACCCGACCGGCGAGCCCATCGAGCGCCCCGTCGAAGTCGGACTGACCGACGGAGAATCCGTTGTCATCCGTAGCGGCCTGACCGAAAAGGAAGTGTTCTACACCGAAATGCCGCGACAGATAGGACGCGGCCGTTAGGGCGCGTCGGCGAACCGGCGATGGAAACCATTTCACGAACTCCACAGCGGTTATGACCACGACGATGAACGTCAACGCAAGACAAAGGGACGCCGAGTGATCCGCGTCGAAGACCTGGTCAAGGTTTACCCCATGGGGACCACCGAGGTGCGGGCCTTGGCCGGCGTCAGTCTGCGCATCGAGCAGGGCGAGTTCGTGGCCCTGGTGGGCCCGTCCGGCAGCGGCAAGAGCACCATGATGCACCTGCTGGGCTGTCTGGATCGACCCACGGCCGGCACCTATCACTTGTTGGACCAAAAAGTCAGCGACATGTCCGACCACCAACTGGCCCGGGCCCGCAACGCCCACATCGGCTTTGTCTTCCAAACCTTCAACCTGATAAGCCGCATGAGCGCCTGGGAAAACGTGGCTGTGCCGCTCTTCTACGCCCGTCAAACCGCGACCAAGGCCAGCGCCATGAAAGCCCTGGAACGCGTCGGCCTGGCCAACCGGGCCACCCACGCCCCCAACGAACTGTCCGGCGGAGAACGCCAGCGCGTGGCCATCGCCCGGTCCATCGTCAACAACCCCGCCCTCATCCTGGCCGACGAACCCACCGGCAACCTGGACACCAAAACGGGCCACCAGATCATGCAGATCTTTCGCGACCTGCACGCAGCCGGCACCACCATCATCCTGGTGACTCACGAACTGGACATCGCCGCCATGGCCCAGCGCATCGTGGGCATGCGCGACGGCAAAATGATATCCGACGGCGCGGGGCATCGAGGCATCCGACCCACCGTCAAAGCCCCCGCCGCCGACCTGGCCGACCTCACCTCAAGCAGAACCAGCCTCGACAAGAACCCGGCCGCCCGCGACGAAGTGCCTGATCGTGACACCCAAGAACCGCCCCAACAACGAATCGAAGACGGCGCCGACGGTGGGGCCCAACCCACCGTCATCCACCCCAACGCCCGGCGGGCCATGCGCTGGGTCTTCGTCGGCCTGGGCTGTTTGGCGGCCCTGATCGCCTGGCTGCTGGCAGCCGGATCGCTGGCCCGGTTGAACCCCACCCTCATCAAGACCGCCCATCCGTTTCTGGTATTCGGCTTGCTGATCGCCGGGATTGTGGCCCCCATCCTGGGCATCATCAACGGGCGGCGCGGGGCCCGCTGGGTCCGCATCGCCCCCGCCAAATACACCGGCCTTAAAAGGGCGGTCGCCGCCCAATGGGTCGGCGGGTTCCATCTACTCATCATGCTGGGTTGGGTCGGATTGGCCGTCTTGGTCGCGGTGCTCAAGCTGCAAGGCTTCTCGGCGGGCTAAGCAGAAAGGATCATGCCATGTTCTTCTTGCGAACCCTCATCATGGCCATGCGAAGCCTGAAGGCGAACTTCGCCCGCTCCATCTTGGCCATTTTGGGCATCGTTATCGGCGTGGGAACCGTCATCGCCGCCGTCGGAGTCGTCGAAGGGGCCACCCACGAATGGCTGTCCGACATGGAGAAGATCGGCACCAACGTCATGTGGGTCCGACCCGGGGCCACCATGCGCGGCGGCGTTCGCTTCGCGGGCGTCAAACCCCTGTTGCCCGACGACGTCGACGACATCCTGGCCGACGAACGCATTGCCGCCGCCTCGCCCGAGTTTCAGACCTTCGCCCAAATCAAGTTCGGCCGAAAGAATGAAGCTGCCATGGTCGTGGGCACCACGACCGAGTTCTTCGGCGTGTTCAGCTACGCTGCCGAGTCGGGCCGGGTCTTGACCCGCCCCGACGATATGATCGGGCGATCGGTGGCCTGCATCGGATTCGACCTGGCCGAAAAACTGTTCGACAAACGCAACCCCGTCGGCGAGGAAATCCGCATCGGCAAACATGCCTTCACCATCGTCGGGCTCATGAAAGAAAAAGGCCTGGTCGGTTTCGCCGATTACGACAACCAGGTCTACATCCCACTGACCCGGGCCCGGGCCATGTACAATCCCCGATCGCTGTCCCAAATCAGCGTCCGAGGCCAAGACCTGGTCAGCCAGGACGCAGCCCGCGCCGCCGTCGCCCGTGTCCTGCGCCAAAACCACCGCCTGCAACTGGGCGAACCCGACGACTTCTCAGTGGTCACGCAAAAAGAACTCTTCGAGCGCTTCAGCAACATCACCAGCATCTGGCAGGCTGTGTTCCTGGCCATCAGCGGGATTTCCCTGGTGGTCGGCGGGTTCGGCATCATGAACATCATGCTGGTGTCGGTCACCGAGCGAACCCGGGAGATCGGCGTGCGCATGGCCTTGGGGGCGTTGCGAGGCGACGTGCTGACTCAATTCCTGGCCGAATCCAGCATGATCTGCATCGTCGGAGCCCCCCTGGGCATCGGGTTGGGCTGGCTGCTCAACGGCGTGGTCGCCGCCCGGCTGGCCCCGCTCAAACCGATCTTGGCCCCCCAAATCGTCATCGTGGCGGTGCTGGTGGCCGTTGCCACCGGCGTGGTCAGCGGCCTGTACCCCGCCTGGCGGGCCAGCCGCCTCGACCCGGTCGAAGCCCTGCGCTACGAGTGACTGGTAATGGCACCCAAGAACGCGGGCCGGACCGGTCAGGAATTGACCACCCCAGCCACGCAACCAGCCGCCGAGTCCGGCAAGACGATTCCGAACTGTTCGATGGCCGGGTCAATCACGCCGCGAACTTCCTGCGTGGTGACCAGCCCGTCCTGATCGATGTCAAATCCCTCGAAGTCGCAACAGGTGATCACACTGTCGATCGCGTCAATCGCGTCGGCCGGCACCGAGGGGCACAGCTCCACGATCGAAACCTCAGCCGATTCAGAGGAACCCTGACCGCCCGGGTCCTGACCCGCCGGGTCATCGGCCCCGCCCGGCCCGGCGTCACCTGGGTCGGGTTGGTTGGCGGTCATACTTTCACCGGCCGGTTGCCCTGCGCCCTCCGTCGCCGAACCGGATATCTTGGTCCCGCTGAGAATCTGACCGCTGCTTTCGATCACGATGGGCTCTTGCCCCGGAAAAGTCACCGTGCGAAACACGCCCAGCGTCCCGGTCAAGCGCTGGCCGTCGGCCGATAGACCCGCGTCCAACTCCAGCGCATAGTCCAGCGCTTCGCCCGCCTCGACACCGGTAGCCTGCACTTCGATGCGAATGGCGAACCGATTCGGTTCATCCGTACCCCGAACGCTGGCCGACACGTTGTCGATGTCATAGAAATCCGCCAGCGGAAACTCCTCCGCCCCGTTGCAATCCATGACCCCGTCGTCATCCACGCGGCACTCCCGCACCACGCCCCCCACCGTGGGCTGGGATCCGAACTCGATCTCAAAATCCGTCTGAAACACCTGCGGCTCATCATCCTGTGCCTGGGCCGAGACCAGGGCTTTGTCGTTGTCCAGGTTGATAATCACCAAATGAAACCCCGGCAACGGGCCAACCACACTGCCCAGATTGGCGTTGCTGTTCGACGAGTTGAACCCCAAACGCGGAGCGGCAAATTCGGTAAACCTATACGAATTGGCCGTGGCTGCGAACGAGGCTTGCAGGTTGGTCAGAAAAAACCCGGTCAGCAAAAAGATCAGCGCCGCCCCGCCGATGGCCCCGGCCGATACGCAACCGCCCAGCAACAACAACCCCACCCCCGGCGGGCAGGCCTTGAGCAATCGCCGAGACAACCGGTTCCTCATCGCATGACGCAACAACCTCCAGCCCAAAAGACTGCTCGTGTCCATGGATACCATCCTTAAAGAAAAGACCGTCGGCGCGTCCCGCGGCAAAACGCGTTGGTGCATTGGTACCGGTTTCGACGTGTCCGGGCAAGCCGACCGGACGGAAGTGGAAAACCCGCTCAGGCCCGCTAGCCCCCGCTACGTCGCACGGCTGAGCGTACCAGTTGGGCCACCCGCTCGCACATGAACTCGCGAAAGGACTGCCCATTCAAATTGCGCGCCCGCAGCATGGGCCCGGTGGTCACCACCCCAAGCATGTCATCGGAAAAACGGGTCTCGTGAAACGCGATCCCCTCGGGGGTGACCGTCCCCTCCATCCGCAGGCCAAAAGTCTCGAACTTGACCTCGATGAGAATCTCCACGCCTCCAGCCAAGAACCGCTCGGGGTCCAGGGCGATGATCACGCCTCGATCTTCATACTTGGCGCGCAGCTCCTCAAAGGCTGGGATCAACTCCGAGCGCATTTTCTCACGCAGCCGATCCAGACCCGACATTGCCGCCGGGGCACCAGAAACCGCGGGCCCCGCCTGGGCCTTGGGCTGGCCCTGCAACAGGGAATCCAGCAATTCCTCAGCCGACTTGCCGGCCCGTCGGGACGGCTGGTGGTGCTGAATCAAGTCCTTATAGGCCGTCGGTTTGCCGGGTCGGCTCATGAATCATCCGATCGATGCCGCCGGGGCCCGCAGCCGGGCCGATGCGCCGGCGGCGGGTCCAGGGTCTAACGACACGTCGGCACCCCACACCGCCCCCTTTAGCCCCCGGGCACCCCTTCCCCGTGACAGGGCCACTCCGCCCGGCTATAATGGTCCCTAGACCGATAATCCCACTGAGGAAAAGACTATGATGACCAAACCCTTGAACCTAGCCCTGATCCTGACTTCGCTCTGCTCCGCACCCGCCCTGGCCCAGCTCTCAGCCGACGAAGCCGCCACCAAGATCCGCTGGCAGGACGCCGGCAAGCACATAGGCCAGGATTGCATTGTCTATGGCACCGTCGTTCGCTCCAAGGCTATCACCAAATGGTGCTTCCTCAACTTCGACGAAGACTGGCGAACCACCTTCACCGTGGCCATCCCCGCCAACTGCCTGAAAAACTTTCCAAAATCGCCGCAGGTGCTCTACGAGCAAGAAAAAATCAGCGTCATGGGTCGGGTCGTCGAGTACAAGGGCAAACCCGAGATCATCATCTGCTCCCCCGACGCCATCACCATCGGGGCCACTTTTGACGAAGCAGCCGCCGGTGACGGCGAGCCCGCCAACGCCGCCGAGAAGAAACCACCCCACCGCACCTTCGACGGCACCTGCACTATCGCCAGCTTCAACATCCTCAACCTCTTCGACGACGTCGATGACGCCTACCATTCCGACGAAGGCACCCCCCCCAAGCCCCGCGAAGAAATGGAGCGCGTGGCTGAAACCCTCCGCCGCATCGATGCCGACGTGGTCGCCCTCCAGGAAGTCGAAACCCGCGGCTACTTGCAGAGATTCATCGACGTGCTAGCCCCCGACTTGGGCTATGAACACGTGGTGCTCTACGAAGGCAACGATCGCCGCGGCATCGACGTGGCTGTCCTGTCCCGGCTTCCGATCGGACCGGTGACATCCTACCGTCACCTGAAATTCCCCGGGCCCAACGGCAAAGCTATGTCCTTCCGCCGTGACCTGATCCAGGTCCGCATCGAGCCGCCCGAGGCTGCCGCCTTCTATGTATTCGCCATCCACCTGAAAAGCGGCCGAGGCGACCGGGCGGCGTCCACCGCCATCCGCCAGGCTGAAGCCAATCAAATCCGAAAAATCTTCGACGGCATCCTGGCACACGACCCCCAAGCCCACTTCGTCCTCTGCGGGGACTACAACGACGTCGCCGACAGCGAGCCGGTCAAGACCATCGTGGGCCAAGGCCCAAAGGCCTTGACTTCTTTCACCGCCGACCTGGCCCCGGACACCGCCATCTCCTACAACAAAGAGCCCTACCGCTCCATGATCGACTTCATCCTGGCATCACCAGCCATGGCCAAGCGCTACGTCGCCAAGTCCTACAACATCCTGCAAGGCTCGGTCTCCACCATCGGCTCAGACCACAACCCCGTGTCGGCCAAGTTCAACCTGAAATAGCGGCGCCACC
Organism: Phycisphaerae bacterium; assembly: GCA_046754265.1. Lineage (GTDB taxonomy): Bacteria > Planctomycetota > Phycisphaerae > UBA1845 > UBA1845 > OFTM209. The sequence continues at coordinate 7,949 of JBHHVM010000012.1, read as the reverse complement.
GTCATCGGCGGCGCGTCGAGGCGTATGGGGGGCTTGGCCCTCAAACCCCAGGCCCCAACAGCTTCGACTCCATCACGGCATAGTCCACCAGGTCCACGTCGCCGTCGCAGTCCGAATCCAGCACCTTGCATCCGGCGGTGACGGATCCGGCGAGGTTACCGCCGAAGCAAGTCTGCATGGCCGCATAGTCGAACAAATCCACCGTGCCGTTGAAGTCGGCGTCGCTGGTGTTGTTGGCCTGCGGAAACAGGTCCACGCCGTCGCTGACGCAATCCAGGTCCTGATCGATGCCCCTGGGGCCCGACCCCGGCGGGACAGCCGTGAACACCAGTTGGTCTCCAACGCCCAGCGAAGCCGTCAACGCCGCCAGGGTGATGAGTTGATCCGTGTCCGACTGAAACGTCGGCTCCGGCGTCGTGGTCACCAGGTCATAACTGCGCGGCGCGCCCGACACGATGCCCTTGGCCACCACGTCACAGTGCGAAGGGACTTTGTCATGCTGGGCGATCATCACGTTAAGCTGAACCGACGCCGCCGACAGGGCCGACATCGGCGGCACCATTAGAATCTGCCAGCCCACGACACTCATCACGTTGCTCTGAAACATAGTCACAAAAGTGAGCAGGTCCTGCCGGTCCTGAAAGGTCACGTCGGGCCGGTTGGCAAAGAAGAAGTCTATAAACTCCTCCAGCGGGTTGCCGGTCGCCTGGCGCTTGTCCCGCCCATCGTGGACCAGACCGACCCCGTTGAATTGGTCGCTGTTGAGCTTCTTATGCATGCCTCGAAGCTGGGTGATCTCCGCCTTCTGTAGAAAGAACGGGGCGCCGACCAGGAACGTGCCGCCGTCGCCGGTCCCCGCCATCAAAAAGGCGCCGTCGTGGCTGGATTCGTGGCACCCGTTACAGAACGTGAAATACTCATCGATCCCGTCCAAGGCTCGCGGGTCTTTGTACGAATTGTTCCGATTGAAGAACGGGCTGGGCGGATAGACCACCGTTTCGATGAACACCCGGTAGGCCTCCATGTCCTCCGGGCTCAACTGATTGCCTCCCATCAGGGCGGCAAAGGCCCCGTTGAAATCGTTGAACGTCTCCTTGTCGCTCCGCCAGTGCAGAAAATTGTGGTTTTTCAACCCTTGCAGCGAGAGCGTCACCATGGGGCCCTTCAACGGATGGTTGACCCCATTGAGATTCGGCGGCACCGGTTGAGGCCCGCCGCCCGGGTCGCCCAGGTCCCAGGCCAGGTGATCCAAACCCGCCTGAGGGTGACAACCGGCACAGGCCGACCCGCCGTTGTTGGATTGCAGCGAGGTGTACAAGAACTGCCGCCCGAACTGGATTTCCGGCGGCTCGGGGTTAAACAGCGGGATTGTCTCGCGGACCACGGGGTTGACCCCGCTGGACACATCCACCACGGTGACGCTTTGTGACACCCGACTGAACACGTACAGCAGGTTGCCGGCCGAGTCCAGCGCCAGACCGGTCGGACCCGCCGCCACATCCACCACGCTCAGCACCCCACCGGTCGCCGTGCGGAGCACGCCCACCCGGCTACTGCCGTTGGCAGCCACGTAGGCGGTCTCCCCGTTCTGGTGGACCACGATGTCGGCCGGATCGGCCAGGGAACCCGCCCATGCGGGTGGGTTAAAGGCCGACGTATCGTTGAAGTTGGGAATGCCGGCGTGCAGGTCCCTCGGCGCGACCGTGGATGGATTGGTCGGATCCGCGATCAGCACCACCTCATGGTCCACAAAATGCCCGTTCAGATTCGGCTCCAGCCGAATCTGGTTCAGGCCCTGAATGTTGGTCACCAGCACCTGCCCGCTTACCGGATTCAGGGCCAAACCGGTCAGCATGGTGCCCACGTCCGACAACGCCGTGATCTCCGCCAGACCGGCTGGGCTGGCTGGGCTCGACGCGTCCAGTACCATCAGATCCCGGTCACGGGTTTGCACCGCATCGTTGATCATCTCGGTGATCACTGCGAACGCATTGGTGATCCCAAACGCAGCGTTCATCTTTTGGACCATGACCGGGTCGGGCACGCCGTTATTGCTCAGCACGTCCACAATGTCCTGCCACCCATTGGCAGGGACCTGCGCGCCGGCCCCAAAAACGATGCGCTCCACCAACGGCGTCGGCGGCAAAGGAGGCCCGTTGCTGGCCACGTCGTCGGGCCAGGGGCTCAACAAAACCGCTGCCGCAAAGATGCCCGCCGTCTCCGGAAAGTTCTGGGCCACCCAAAGATTGGGCTGAACAACCGTGCAGGTCGCCGCCCCGTTGGTGCATACGTCACCCAAGACCACCGGCGGCGGCACCAGCGGCGGAGGGCTGATCGGGGGCGGGAACACAAAGTCCAGCCCCACCGGATGCCCCACGGTGGTCGTCCGGTTCCCGGAGAAAAAGGCCGTCACATAGATCCGATCGGTGCTCGGATCGTACACCAGGTCTTCCGGCGTGTTGCAGTCCAAATAGGTCCGGCTAACGATCTGGCGAGTCTGCGTGTCGATGACCAGCACGTGACCCTCCTGCACGTTCGGCGTCACCGGGGCCACGACGCCGTCGGGCGTGTGCAGCACCCCGCGAATCAACACAAAAGCGTGCGTGCCCAGCGGATCGAACGCCAGGTCGGCCGGCTCATCCCCCAGTTCAATCAACGCGACCACTTTTCCCGCCGCCACATCGACGATGCTCAAGTTGTCAGAGACGAAGTTAGTCACCCACACCAGATTGCTGTTGGTGTTGGGCTGAACCGCCACCGCCCCGGGCCCGATACCCACCGGCACATCCTTCGGCGGAACATCCAGAATCGTGTGGATCACCGTCAAGGCGTCGTTGGGCGCGTTGGCCACGAAGATCGTTTCGCCGTCATCGCTCAAGGCGATCGGCCTGACCTGAGGCACCTCGAAGTTCACGAATCGGCCGGTGACCAGCGGGGACAGCGGGGGCAACTCGAAACCAGGCGGCAGCCCGCTCGTCCCAGCCATCGCCCCCACTTGTTCCATGCCCGAGACACCCAGCCCCGATTCGCCGGCCCGCAATCCGACCGGCGCGGTCGCATGTCCCAGGCCTTGGTCTATCGACCTGCCCGCCATCGGCCCAAGCTGCGCCTGAAGGGCTGCACCCGCCAGACAAACCACTCCGACCACCCCGCCAAGGATCAACAACCGTAGGTTCTTGCTCCAAATATATCCAAACATGTTCCGCGTCCTCCTCGTTTGCCCGATTCATCAAAAGCCCAGACCGCCCCCGGGCGGGAGGCAAGACTCCCGATAGCCGTCCCTTTTCAGATGGCGCAACAGAGCCACCTCCGCCCGTGCCCAAAGGGGTCATGCAGGTCTCATGCCAGAAACAAACCCCAGCCCGGGATATGCCACGCTCCGAGCCCCGAGCAGGCGCCTAAGTCGCCCAGTGAAAAAACTTTAGCGCTTACCGAAAGTCTCGTTGGCCTGTGGCGCCGAGTCTGCTACCATCTCCAGGACGGAGACGCACCGGCGCGGGGCGCCCGGTCCCACCATAGTAGTTGGCCCAAATCGGCCAATCGCCTACGCTGACCCCAAGGGGGATTTTTGATGGAACTACCGCGTCGGGATCGCGGCGACGAATTGCTCAAACCAGGCGAATTGCTCAGCCTGCGCCAACGTCTGCGGAAACTGGCCCCAAAACATGACCTGACCACGGTGATCGCCTGCGCCTTCGATCATCGCACGCGGATGCTGCCCTTCATCTACGCCGACCTGCGGATGAGCCCCGCCGGCGTCCGCGCCGTCGGAGCCGCGTTGCTGGATTCCGGGTTCGACAAGGTCCGCATCGTCCTGCAACAGTGGAACCGCAACTTTCGCCCCTCACACATGCGCCTCGACCGGCGCATCCCCGACATCTTCATGGTCTCCAGCATGCAGATCCACTCGGCTCAGTGCGAAGCCCTGATCCGGGATGCCTGCCGCATTGCCCACCCGCATCGCCCGTTGATCATCGCGGGCGGGCCCAGGACCATCTACGAACCCTGGGGGGTTTTCGGCACCGGCGTGCCCAGCGTGTGGGGCGCCGACGTGGCCGTCACCGGTGAAGAATACGTCCTGCTCAGCCTGCTCGAAGTGCTACTGTCCATTCGAGGCCCGGGCGAACCCATGCGAACCGCCTTCCTTCGCGCCAAGGAGCAAGGGCTGCTCGACGATATCCCCGGGCTGGTCTACCCCCGGACCAATGACCGGGGCGTGGCTGAGGAACTGGTCGACACCGGCATCCAACAACTGGTGGGCGACCTCGATGAGTTGCCTCACACCACCTTGGGCTATCAAGTGCTCGAACCGCCCAGCCGCCAGACCACCCTGGGCGACCAACCTCTGCCAGCCAGCCAAGTGCGCAAACACAGCCCCATCTCCTCGCTGGTGCTGACTTTCGGCTGCAAATTCGCCTGCCCCTACTGCCCCATCCCCGCCTACAACCAGCGCCAACACCGCGTCAAGAGCGGCCAGCGCATCGCCGACGAAATGACCCGCATCTACGCCGACTACGGCATACGCTACTTCTTCGGCTCCGACGACAATTTCTTCAACGACAAGGACCGAACCCTCGAGATCATCGAAACACTGGCCCACACCCGCGCAGGAGGCGATTCCGGGCAAAAACACAAGTTCCGCTGGGGGACCGAAGCCACCGTCCACGACACGCTACTGCTCAAAGACCACCTGAAAACCGCCCGCAAGGCAGGCATCCGGGCCCTGTGGCTGGGCGTCGAAGACATGACCGCCACCTTCATCAAGAAGGGCCAAAGCGTCGACAAGACCTCCGAAGCGTTCAACCTGCTGAAGGCGCGTGGCATCGCCCCCATGCCCATGATGATGCACCACGACACCCAACCGCTGGTGACTCGCAACGGCCCCTACGGCCTGCTTAACCAGGCCCGCCTGTTGCGCAAGGCAGGGGCCGTCAGCCTCCAGGTGCTGATGATGACGCCCGCCACCGGCTCGAAACTCTACGAAGGCGCTTTCACATCCAACCTGACCTACCAAAGCGTGGCCGGTAGGCCCGTCGAACAATACATGCTCGACGCCAACTACGTCGTCGCCTCCGAACACAAACAGCCCTGGAAGAAGCAGCTCAACATCATGGTCGCCTACCTCTACTTCTATAACCCCATTCGCATGCTGATCGCCCTGGTCCGCCCCAAGAGCAGCCTCTACCTGGCCGACGCCGGCATGCAGCTCATCGGCATGTGGGGACTGACCAAAACCATCCGGCGAACCTTTGGCTGGGCCCTGAAGCTAACCCGAGGAAAAATTCAACGGGCCACCAAGCCCCCAGCCAGCACCATCCCCATGCGAAGCATCCACAACACCCAGGCAAGCCACGCCCTGCCGGGAACACCGCTACCGTCGTTCGTCCAATTGAACGTGGAAAAAGCAGCAGCCCGGTCGCCTGACGACACCAACCCAGGCCGGGCGGCCACATCGGCCAAGCCAGCCGCCCCAACCAAGACGGACGCAGGCATCAACCAACCGAAGACTTCAGCCCTCAAGACGCCCTGACCCCCGGCGCATAAAGAGGGCCGGGCGACGCGCCCGGCCCCAGCCGCGTAGACTCGACCGCCTACGTTAAATCCCTCGTAAGACCGCCCCCCAGGCGATAGGTCGTCAACGTCGGCCGTGGTGACTGCGACGGCCATAATGACCGCCTCGGCGGTGACTCCCCCCGTAGTAATGCCGCCCATGACTCCCGTAGCCCCGGCTATAGCCCACGTATGACCGCCCATGGCTATAGCCCCGGCTATGGCCCCCGTAAGACCGCGCGTAGGACCGCCCGTAACTGCCGTAATACCCGCGGCTCGAATACCGGGCTGACCGATAGCCGTGCCCGCGATAAGAACGATGACTCGAATAACCGCTCCCGTAGCTATACCCCACGCGTACCGATCTCGAGGACCGGTAATACCTGGGCTGCTGCACGTACACCGAGCGATCGACATAGACGGGCCGTTCGATGTAGACCGGTTGTTCCACGTACACCCGGGTGGGCGCCGAGTACGGCTGCCAACCGCTGCCCCCGTAACATTGGGCCTGGGCAGATGACGCCTGCCCCATCACCCCGAACCCGCACAAAACCGCCAACCCACCCATCGATGCCTGTGTCCTACCCATGAGACTTCTCCTCATCTCGTCCGGCAGCACGCCCGGGGCACCGGGCCCCAAGCCTCGAATCCTGCCCACCAAGGATGTAGACAATATACCCCATAGAATAGTTAGCAGCAAGATAATATTTTTCGGCGAAAAACCCACCCTCCACCGGAGCACCCGTAACTACTTATTTTTCAGTAGGTTAGACACGTGTGTGCGGAATTGTCGGATGACGCGCATGAACGCCGAGCGATCTTCAGCATTCAGGATCTTCAGGAACTCCAGGCTGGTCACCCGCCGGAGCAACACATAATGCTGGTGGGCTTGATTCCCCGCCTTGGTCAGGGTCACGTCGATCTTGCGACGGTCCTTATCGTTGATCGCACATTTCACCAGCCCGCCCCCCTTGGCCTCCAGGGAACGCACCAGGCGGGACATCTGGGCCGGCAGAATCCCGATCTCGCGTTGAATCTCCCCCACCGAAAGCGTCCCCCGGTTCTTCAAGATGTCCAGGGCCAGGAACTCCAGCTCGGAAGGCTCGTCGGAATTGCCTTTTTGGGCCCGAGAGCGCATGGCCGAGGTCAAGGTCATCACCTGGATGATCTCATCCGCCTCACGATTCAACTGGTCTTGGGAGGTCCGGTCGGTCAAGGGCGGCTCGGGTTTGTGGCGAGTCCTCATCGTCAAGAACGTACGCTGCCGTCAAGTTGGCAAAAGCCTATGGGACACCAAAAGCATCGGCCGGTCAACTGTCTTGGGTGGGGAAATATTCGAGTGCTGCGTCAGCCGTCAATTGAGGGATTGGGTGGCACGGTCTGGCGCAGCCAGGCCGTGGGTTCCCGCCAGCCTCACGGCCTACCGACTGCGCCGGTAGACCGTGCCACCCCTCAGACTATGTGTGACAAAGCACGAGCTTGAATCAGACCCCAGCCTCCCGGGCCGACCGTCGCCGGCCGAACCAGGTCGAGCCTAGAATGCACAGCAGTTGCAGCGCCATGCCCAGCCCGTAGATGCCCCCGGTTATCGGAATCACATACACGGCCGCTTCGACCACCCGCCCGATCCACCAGCAGGCAAAGTCACCCATCAACGCCAGCATCGGCGTGACCGCCAGAATCCCCCGCAGCTTGGCCGGTAAGGAGGTCAGCAACACCAGCCCCCCCAGAATCAGCGAATACACCGGGATGGCCAGCATGTGGATATGCGAGACCAGCAACAGATGGGCCATCGACTGAGGCCCCAGCCGCCGGGGCCCGGAGGCGTCGGCATCTCCCTCCCCTGAATCGGCCCCCATCGATACCCCCTCGGCCGTCCCGGGCTTGGCATAGACCATCACCATGGCCAAGTCCACGTCGAAAAGGTCCGGGCCATAAGGTCCAGACAGTATTGCCGGATGATGTCGGCTGCGCTCGGATCCCCGGATTGCGTCAGGCCCGTGGCTTCGAATTCAGATTCCAGCGCCCCCCTTCGCAACCAACCGGTCAGCGATCGCACAGCCGGCATGCCCCCAGCCGTCAGTTTGTCGCGCATCTCAGCCCCGACCTGAACCTGTTCCAACATGCGTGACATCGGCACAGCCGAGGCAGCGCCGGGCCCGGCAGGGTGACTCTCTTCCGGCGCGTCCAAACCGTGAAAGTTCGCCCGCAGGTCGTCGGGGGTCAGCCCCTCCCGCTCGTCCGCCAACTCCATGCGCTGATATAAGTTGCCGATGGCTGACAGATACCCCGCGCCGATCAACAGCACGAAAGCGCTCAGCAAAACGCGGGCCGATGCCGGCAACTCCCCCAGCCGGGGCGCTCGCAATGAAGGAGTGTTCATGACGCCATAAGGTTCC
>JBHHVM010000011.1:0-18514 GCA_046754265.1 Phycisphaerae bacterium | reverse complement strand
GGTGTGCAGGCTCGGGGTATAGCGGATCACCGTGAAGACGACGGCGGTCCCTAGCAGCCCAGCCCCCAACACCCACTGCCACCAGGCCCGCGCCCGGTACTGGGGGCCAGGCCTGTCTGTTTCACCAGAATCACTGGTCATAGGTCAATGTTCCACCGTAACCCGCATCGGCCCTGGACTCCCCGGCAAAGCCGCATTGTAGGCAGGCCGGTTTCCCCGATCAAACTCATCGGCCAGGTGCCTGGCCGCCTGCACGACGCCGATTGGGTTCTATACGCAAGATCCCCTGACGCGGTTTGCCCGCCTTGGGGCGCACAAGAAACGACCCCTGCCGCCAGTCGCAGCAGGGGTCGTTATCGGTCAGTTTCGCGTTTCGAGCCTTCAAGGCCCGAAGCGGGATTTACGCACGACGACGACGCAGGGCCAACAGGCCACCCAACGCCAGGACACCGATGGTGGCCGGCTCAGGCACAAAGCCGATGGCGATCGTCAGGTTGCCGGTGGTGTTCGCCGGGAACGGGCCGCCCAGGGCCGGACCGCCGCTGGCGGTCGCAAAGCTCGGGCCGGCATCGCTGTAGCCGTTGGCCGTCACGACAAACGTGCTGCCACCGCTAATGGTCGGGGTCAGGATTCCACCGCCCAGGCTGCTGGTACCAGGAGCCAAGGGGTTGTTCGGCACGGCCGAACCCCAGTAAGCGACCGTGTCAAACGCCAGGAACCCGGCGTACATGACATTCGGCGTGGCCACGGGGGCGTGGCTCAAGGACCAGAACTGGGCGTAACCCGGCGTGAACACCGACAGGCCGTACTGGAAAATCGCCGGCGCGCCGCCAGTGGTGGCCAGCGGGCCGCCGTTGGCGGTGTTGGCACCACCGGGATTGGAGAAATACCCAATCACCTGGGTGCGGGTCGTCGTCCCGGCCGGTCCGGTGTTGCCACCCTGAATCAGCATGTGCAGGTGATCAAACGTGGCGTTCAGCGGGCTGGGTGTAACGTCTTCAAACAGCCAGTTGCCACCAGCAACGCCGGTCGCAAACTGAACGACACCCGGACCACCCACTTGGCCGGGCAGGTTGTCATAAACCTCGTTAAGGCCGTCGTAGGGGACGTTGCGCAGCGCAACCGTCTGATCGGTCCCCAACGGCACCAAGTCCATCTGAGCAGTCCCGCCGGGCTGTATTTCGGCCAAGGCCGGCACGGCAGTCATGCCCAGAAGAGCTATGCATACCAAAATCTTTTTCATGAGATACTCCTCATTGCGTTTTTGCATTCTTCCTTTTCAGCCTCCGATCCGGCCCCTGTTCCAAGCGAGAACAAGAGCCTTTCTTCACCCAAGTTGACCAAGTACCCAGATTCACGAACGCGACCAAACCGGCCCGCATCCGCTCAACAAAAGCCCTTGACGGCGGGTCCCAAAATCCCGCCACAGGCTTATCGTTTACGCACGAAAAAAGAGCCAACCTCCGCGCACATGGCGCGAAAGTTCGCTCTCTCTCTCACCAAAACACAGGACACCACCACAGCGGTGCCGGATGTGCAACTACCTAAGGATCACGGATTTGACGCTTAACGCCTGCTCCGACGGGGTCCCTCCACCCCTTCTCCTCCAGTTCTGTTGCCCTCCAAACATTACCATATCGCCTCGGTCGATCCATGTCAACCGTCTACCCGTTTTTTCCCGAAATCAACCCTCAACCCGTCGCTCGCCGAAGCCCGAGCCTGATGTATCAGTGGCGCTTTAATGGGCAAGGCTCGGCTCAGGGCGTCGGCAGTCCCATCCCTCCCGGGGCTGACGATCCGTGCCGGGCCAGGATTTGGGCGAAATGCCAGACGTCCGAAAAACTGTTGTACAGCGGCACCGGGGCCACCCGGATCACGTCGGGCTCCCGAAAATCGCAGACCACGCCCTCGCCCTGTAGCGTCTCAAACAACGCCCGCGGTCCGTGCCCGACCAACAAGGACAACTGGCATCCCCGCTGACCGGGGTCACTCGGCGTGATCACCTCGTACCGGTCGGCCCCGATACGAGCGATCAGATATTGAAGATAACCCGTCAGCCGCTCGGATTTACGCCGTAGACCCTCCATGCCCACCTCATCGAACAGGTCCAGCGACGCCCGTACCGGGGCCATCGCCAGGATGGGCGGGTTGCTCACTTGCCAGCCGTCGGCGCCGGCCCGCGGCTCGAACTCCGGCAGCAGGTGCATCAGGAAACGCCGGTCCGGGTCGTTGCCCCACCAACCCGCAAACCGCGGCAGGTCGGAACGTTGGCCATGCCGTCGATGGACGAAACACCCGCCCACCGCCCCGGGGCCTGCGTTGAGGTACTTGTACGAACACCACACCGCAAAATCGACGCCCCAGTCGTGAAGTCGTAGGGGCACGTTCCCGGCTGCGTGGGCCAGGTCGAAACCCACCACACAGCCCTGCCGCTGGGCAGCCCGGGTGATGCGGGCCATGTCCAGCACCTGGCCCGTCAGGAAGTTCACCCCGCCGAGCAGCACCAGGGCAATCTGCTCGCCCTGGCGCTCCAGCACGGTCTCGATGTCTTCGGTGTCCAGACAGTGTTCGCCCTCGCGGGGACGGACCTCGATCAGGGCCTCAGCCGGGTCGTGGCTGTGGTAGGCCAGTTGCGACTTGACCGCATAGGTGTCCGACGGAAAGCAGGGCGACTCGACCAGGATCTTGAAACGCCGTGAGGTCGGGCGGTAGAAGGTGACCATCATCAGGTGCAGATTGATGGTCAGGCTGTTCATCATGACCACCTCGTCGGGCAGGGCCCCCACCAGCCTAGCCCCGGTCTCGCGACAATATTCGTGGTAGGAATACCATGGGGTTTTCCCCTTGAAATGCCCGTCCACACCCAGCCCGGCCCAGTCGTCCAGCTCCTGCTCGACCAATCGGCGGGCCCGTTTGGGTTGCAGGCCCAGCGAGTTGCCGCACAAGTAGATGACCGGCTTGGCGTCGCTCCGGGTCGGGATGAAGAACCGGTCCCGGTAGCTCCGCAGCGGATCCTCCGCGTCGGCCTGGCTGGCATAGGCTTGATCCGGTTGGAAATCCGGAGCCGGATTTGATGGCCCTTCCAACGACATGACCTAATGGTAAGCGCAGAAAAGGATTGAACCCAGTGCCGACGCGATCACGATAGGCCCGAAAGCGAGGTTCAGGAGGTTTGAACCGGTCGGCGACGACGAAGGACCATGGCGCCGGCCACGGCCAGCAACAGCATCATCAGGCCCATACCCCAGGCGGAGACGGTCGGAACGGGTGGACCGGCGAATGCATCGACGGTCCACACGAAAAGGCCCTTCTCGATGTCGCTGCCTAGCACGACCCGGCTCGGCAAATAGGGGTACACGTTCCATAAACCGTTGTAATTCGCGTTGTCGTCGGGGGGATAGGTATCGAAATGGGCTATCTCCACCGGGGCCAGCGGATCGAACGCGTCGTAGACGCGAAGCCCACTGCGATAATTGGCTTCGAAAACCAGGTTGTCCACGGTGTAAAGATTGTGATCCCGGGCGGAGTTCCCGTTGGTGAAGATAGCCACCTGGACCGGTGCGGTCAGATCGGCGATGTCGATGACCCGGGTGGTGGTCGTCGTGCCCAAGGAACCCTCGTCGACCTCATCGTTGAGGTAAACGTAGCGCCGATCGACCGAGAGCCACCCCTGGTGAGAAAAAAGGGCTGGGTGCGAAAAAATCGGCGGCAGCGACAGGTTGATGGAGCCGACTTGGGTGATGTTGGCTTTATCGGTTACATCGAGAATGTCCAGGCCTGGGTTTCCGCCACCGCTGGTGTCACCGGCAAAGCAAAAAGCAATCTCCCGGCCGGCGAAGGGGGGCTGGGTCCAGTTGACGATCTGGGCGTCGTGAAAGTAGCGCTGGCTCCACTCGCCGACGAAGGCTGGGCTCTGCGGATTGGCCAGGCTATAGATCCGAAGCCCCTTGAGCGGGGCGCTGCCGCCGCCCACGCGATACAGAAACCCACTCTGGGTGTTGATGGCCACGTTGTGCGTGGCTGTCGTCCCGCCACTGGTGATCGTATTGACCTGCGTGACCAGGCCTGCGTCGATCTGGCTCAGGTCGAAGACCTGGATGCCATCGCCGCCCTCACTGACCGCGTAGGCGAACTGCTGGTAAAACTTGATGTCGCGCCAGATGCTGTTGGGCCCGGGCATCACGGTCAGGATTTGAGCGTTGGCCGGGTCGGTCACCTCCACAATGCCGGTGCCGATCGACAGGCCGATCAGGGCGTATTCCCGCCCCGATGGCGACACGTATCCCCAGCAGTCATCGGCCGAGGTTACCGTCGGGTCGAACTCCACCAGCGGAATCCAGCTCATCAGGTTGACGCCCTGCTGCGCAAAAACGATGGGCGGCACCCCGCCGTTGGCTGCACGCCAACCCGGTCCATTGTACGGCGGCTGTCGATCGGCCTGAAACTCCGCATCGTCGTGGGCCCACGAAGAAGCGGTCAACACCGTGACCGCCAGGCTGCATATCAGCGCCGCGCGTTTTTGTTTTGACATCCCTTCCTGCCTCTATCCAAAGCAACCACCGGCTAGGCCGACTCGATGCGCGTCAACCCACGCACCCTCCATGGGAAAAGCCGCAAGCCGATATTTCCAAGATGCCGAACCCCTTCCTGTATCCTATCGGATGGGCCGATTCGAATCAAACCCGCCTCGATCCAGCTCATCGGCGCCCCGACCGCTAGCGCCACACGAAATAGCGCAAGATGCTGGAGTAGGTGTCGGTCCAGGCCGGTTTGGCCGGATCCAGAGCCAGCGGCTTCCAGCGATCGTCTTGACCGAGGGCCGTCAGCGTTTGAGGTGATCGAGTCAGCACCGCCCAGATGGACGGCTCACGACCCGCAGCCAGTTCATCGTCGGTCAGGATCAGATCGCGGCGCACGCGCCCGTGCAGTCGGCCCTGCGACGCCAGGGCCGCCACCAGCGGCTCGAGGTCCAAATACCGGTTGGAGATGTGAAAGGCCAGGATACCGCCGGGGGCCAATTTTTGCAGATAGAGGTCCACCGCTTCGCGGGTCAGCAGATGGGTGGGGATAGCGTCGGAACTGAAAGCATCAAGCACGATCAGATCGAAGCCCGCATCGGCCGTGTCACCCAGTGCCAATCTCCCGTCACCGATGACAACGTCCCACCGGGCCCGGCACTCGGACAGGAATGAGAAGTATTGCGGGTCGCGGGCAATCTCGGCGATCTGGGGGTCAATCTCATAAAAGGTCAGCGTTTGACCGGGCCCGGCATAGGCGGCGATGGACCCAGCCCCCAGGCCCACCACCGCGATGGACCCGCGTCGACCGGCTGCGTCCAGCCCGGCAAAGACGTCACCCAGTGGGCCTTGCCGGTGGTAGTACGAGAGGGGCTCGCTCCGCCGGTTGGGTTCGAGAAACTGCTTCCCGTGCAGCGTGGTGCCGTGGGCCAGGACGCGAAAGCGCTCCGAAACATCCAACGCCACGCGCTTGACCCCGAAGAAGTTCCGCTGGGCCAAAAGCGTTCGGCCCTGTTGCTGCTGGTGATAGGTGCCCACGGCTGCGGCGAACACAGCCATGCCCAGGGCGAAGCGGACCGGGCGGTCCTTGAAGGAGAACCCGATCAGGGCCAGGGGGCCCAGAATGACGGCCCGGACGGCCAAACCCTGGGTCCACCCCAAGGTCGCCGCCGACACCACCAATCCAGCCGCCAGAGCCGCCATGACCGCAGGCCCGAGCAGATCGCCGCGCCAGGCCCGTCGAACCGCTACTTTGGCGGCGCAGCATGGCAGCAGTAAACCGGCGGCCACCAGGGAGAGGGGATACTCCACCAGGGTGTCGAAGACCATGGGGGCCAACACCGCGTTGAACAGACCGCCCAAAGCGCCGCCCACCGACATCCACACGTAATACTCGGTCAAGTGGCGGGGCCCGGGCCGTGCGTCGGCCAGCTTGCCGTGACAGACCATGGCAGCGACGAAGAAGGTCACCAAGTGCAGCACGACAGCCAGCCAGCCAAAGTGGGGCAGGTCCAGGTAGACCAGGGCGATGGTGGGCGGCAACAAAAAGGGGAGCACCTTGGCCACCACCCCGTGCGGCAACGGGCGACGGCGGGCAAAGACCAGGATGAAGGTCACCAGGTACAAGGCCAAGGGCAAGACCCACAGCAGCGGCACCGGGGCCAGGTTGCTGGTGATGTGGGCCGTGACCGCAAGCATCAGGCTGGAGGGCACGAACGAGGCCAACAGCCACGCCGCCCGCTGACGCCAGGCCACGGTGGAACGCTGCTTGGCCTTGTTGCGGGGCGAACTGACCGGGCTCGAATCCGACTCGGCGTTGGGTGACGCTTTGGTGGCACGCCACAGCCGGCGGACGCACAGGGCAGCCAGCACCACGTATAGCCCGTATCCCCAACTCCACAGCCGGCTCTGACCGGCCAGGGGCATCAGCGGTTCGACGATCAACGGATAGGCCAACAGGGCCCCCAGGCTTCCGGCGTTGCTGGCTGCATAAAGGAAGAAGGGGTCGCCCGCCAATCTGTGGTTCGTGCCCGAGAACCATTTTTGGAGCAGTGGACCGCTGGTGGCCACCACGAAAAACGGCAGCCCCACCGTCGCACTGAGCCGGACCAGCAGCCACCAGACCGGGTTAACGCCGGCGTTCGCAGGCCCCGCCCCGGCCACCACAATGGGCAAGACCGCCCAAGGCAACACCAGCACCAGCAGGTGGACCACCGCTTGGCGTCGTAATCCCAGATAAGCGGTGCTGATATGGGCATAGCCGTAACCGGCCAACAGCACCCCCTGGAAAAACAACATGCAGGTGTTCCAGACGGCAGGTGTGCCGCCCAGAGTGGGCAGAACCATCTTGCCGACCATGGGCTGAACCAGAAAGAGCAGCATAGCCCCCACCAGAATGGTGGCGGCAAATAGGCCCAGGGCAGCCGGGCCGCCCGGGTGGGCGTCCGCGCGAACTGAAGTTCGCGGCTCGTTACAGGCCAGGTCCTCGGGTGCCTCAACCTGCCACGCCCCGTGCAGGGTGTCGGTCTCGGGCCGCTGGGGTGGTCGATCGGTCAGCGTGCGGGTCAACAGGATCTCCCTTTCCCCGGTAATCGGGAATCCGGAGCCGGACCGCCAGAAGTGGTTGGCGTGTTATCGGGCCCGGCACCCTGCAACACGTGCTACGATGGGTAGGTACAGAAATGGCCGCTCGGGTGGCACGCTCACGCTTGCGTGAGCATGTTCAGGGAACATCGGCAATCATGGCCACGCAAGCGTGGCCATGGCACGCCCGATCCACCCGTCAATTCAGGTATCACGGAGCGGCAGATCAGGCCACCGCGGATGCTTCGGGTTCGTCGGGGGTCTCGAACTTGACGCTGACCCGGGTGCTGATGCCCGGCTCCTGCATGGTGATGCCGTAGAGCTGATCGCCCACGGTCATGGTCCGCTTGGAGTGGGTGATGATGATGAACTGCGACTCGGAGACGAACTCCAGCAAAATGCGGTTGAAGCGGTCGTTGTTGGCTTCGTCCAACGCGGCGTCCACCTCGTCCAACAGCGCAAAGGGGGCTGGGCGAGATCTGAAGATGCTCATCAGCAACGCGATGGCGGTCAGCGTTTTCTCGCCGCCGCTCATCAGGGCGATGTTCTGCAACTCTTTGCCCGGCGGTCTGGCCACGATATCGATGCCGCATTCCAGAATATCGTCCGGGTCAGCCAGCACGATATCGGCCCGCCCGCCGCCGAACAGCTTGCGGAACAGGTCCCGGAAGTTCTCGCGAATCTGGTCGAAAGCCTTGGTAAACTGTTCGATGCTCTGGGCGTCTAGCTGGCGGATCAAGGCCAGAATCTGCTTCTCCGAATCCAACAGGTCGTCGCGCTGGCCGGTCAGGAACTCGTGCCGCGTTTCCAGTTCTTCCTGCTCGGAAATGGCGTCCAGGTTGACGTTGCCCAGCCGGTCGATCTTGCCGCGCAACTCCTGAATCTCCACCTCGACGGCTTGCCAATCCTGCTCGGTGTGGTCGTACTGCTCGTATTGGGCCACAAGGTCGATGTCCAACTCCTCGCGAACTCGACCGATAAGCTCCTCTCGCCGCACCCGCAACTCCGCCAGGGCCATGTCGATTTCGTGCAGTTGGCCCTCGGCCTCTTCCAGTTCGGTGCGCACCGACTTGGTGGCCAATGCCAACTCTTCGCGGCGCATCCGTAGCGACTCGCGCCGTCGCCGCAGTTCCAACGAGTCAGCCTCCAGCCTTTTGGCTTGTTCTTCCAACGTGGCCAGCCAAGCCCGGCCCGCGGTCACCGCGTCTTGGGCCTCGGCGATGCGCTGACGGCTGTCGGCCGCCTCCTGATCGGCTGCTTGGACCGCGTCAGTGGCCGTCTGTAGCTCTCGCCGCGTGGTCAGCAGGGACTGGGCGGCCGCTGCCCGCTTCTCGTTCAACTGGCCCGCCCGCACCTTGGCATCGGTTAGATGCTCGTGGACCTCGGTGCGCCTGCCCACCAGCTCGTCGATCCGCCGCTCGTGACCGCTGACCAGTTCCTCACGCCGGCGGTTCTCGTCCTCGACCTGTTGAAGCGAATCGCGACTTTCGTCGTGGCGCTGCCGGGCCTGGGCCATCTGCTGTTCGAGCATGGCCACCTCGCCGGCGATGAGCGGCTGTTCCTGCGTCAACCGGCGGACGGCCTCCTCGATGTTGGCCACCGCGGCGTTGGCTTCGACCCGGGCAGTCTGGGCATCGTGGATGGCCCCGCGCAGCTCCTGCCGCACTTCCTCGAGATGAGCGGCTTCGGCATTGGCCCGGTTAAGCTGGTCCGACAGGGTCTCGATGCGTTGCTCAGTCTCAGCCAACTGCTGCTCGATGTCCCGCAGCTCGCTTTTGCGAGAGATCAAGCCGGTCTCAATCGACAAAGGCCCCACGCTGATCTGCCCGTTGGGCTCGACGACTTGCCCACCCAGCGTCACGAAGCGGTGCCCATCGGTGTCGGCCCGAGCCAGCGCCAGGGCCTGCTCCAGCGATTCCACCACCAGGGTCTTGCCCAGCAAGTGCCGGCCCAAGCGCTCGAACCGCTCGCCGAATCGGACCAGATCGACGGCCCGGGCGACGAAGCCGCACTTGTCCGAAAAATCTCGGACGTTGACAACCGGCGGCAGCCGGTCCACGCAAATGGCCGTCATGCGGCTGGCCAACTGGTCGAACCGTTTGGCATCCGCCAGGAACGCAGCCGAATCTTCCACCACCAGGAACTGATCCTGGCGACCCACGGCCGCCTCGATCACCAGGGCATGGACCAGGTCCGCCTCGAACAGGTCCGCCACCATCCCTGCCACACACGCCGAGGCCGGGTCGTCAGGGTGCGACGCCTTGATCGACAGCAGCTCGCGCACTCCGGCGCCGACCCCCTCCATGTTCTGTTCCAGGTCTTCCAGTAACTGTTGCCGCGACGCCAGCCCGCTGCGCAACTCCCGGGCGGCCGTGACCGCCTTGGCCAGGTCGCTTTGCATCCCCTGGACCCGCTGGGTCTGGGCCTTTTTTTCCTCCAACCGCCGCATCTCCGCGTCGATCAGCGATTCGACCTCCGCCCGGCGAGCTTCCAACTGCTCTTTGCGGCTCAACAGGTCCGCCAATTCCGCGGCGATCTGGGCGTCGCGCTGCGCCAACCGACCCTTTTGGCCTTCCAGCGAATCGCAGTGCGATTCCAACTTGGCGATCTGGTTGGCCAGGTCCGCCCCCCGCCGGACCAATTCAATCAAACCGGCCTTTTCATCCTCCAACAGGGCCTGGGCATGGGTCAGGTCTCCCGCCAGGCTGCGGTCCGCCGCCAGCAACCTGTCGATGGCCTGATTCTGCTGCTCGATCTGTTGCTCCAACTCAGACTGTTGGGTCTGAAGCGCCCCCAGCTCAGCCTCCATGCCCCGGGCCCGCTCCTGTTGGGCGGTGAGCCGTTCGGTCGCGTTGGCCAAGTGGTGCTGTTCCTGCTCGGCACGTCGCGTCGCCGCCTGAATCCGCTCCTGCTGGGCGGTGATCTGCGAATTGACTTGTAGGTATCGGCCCTCCTGCTCGGACAATTCGGCGTCCAGTCGATCGTTATCGCTGGTCAGTTTGGCCGTTTCCGCTTCGTGGGCGTCGATTTTCGTCCGGGCGGCGGTGGCGTCGTCACTGGCCTCTTGGGCCCGGGATTGCTGGTCCCGGCACCCACGGGTCAGGCGGTGATACTCAGCCAAGCTGAAACTGGAACGCAGTTCGCGCAATCGAGCGTCGTAGGCCTGGAAGCTCCGGGCTTTGCCCGCCTGAAGCTTGACGCTCCGCAAACGCTTTTCGACCTCCTCGATGATATCAGCCACGCGGAGCAGATTCTGCTGGGTCCGCTCCAGCTTGCGGAGGGCCTCTTTCTTGCGGGCCTTGTATTTGCTGATCCCGGCCGCCTCTTCAAAAACCTGCCGCCGCTCCACCGGGCTGGATTGCAACAGCGCATCGACCCTGCCCTGCTCGATCACGCAGTAGGCGTCGGTCCCCACGCCCGTGTCCATGAACAGCTCGCGGATGGCCCTGAGGCGGCTGGGCTCTTTGTTGATCAGGTATTCGCTCTCGCCGGAGCGGTACAGTTTGCGGCTGACCGACACCTCGTCGCAGTCCAGCGGCAAGGTCCGGTCAGCGTTGTCGAACACCAGATTGACCATGGCCATCCCGCTGCTTCGGCGGGAGGCACAGCCATTGAAGATCATGTCCTGCATCTGCTGCCCGCGGAGGCTTTTGGCGGACTGCTCGCCAAGGACCCACTTGAACGCATCCACCACGTTGCTCTTGCCGCACCCGTTGGGCCCCACGATGCAGGTGATCCCCGGCCCGAAGTCGAAATCGACCGGGTCCGCGAAACTCTTGAAGCCCGTCATGGTGATGCGTTTGAGGAACATGGGCCCTGTGGCTACCTCCCTGTAACCTTGCGCGGTGGCGCCGCTCCATCGGCGTTACCAGCCCGGATCACCGGATTGGCGTCGGTTGTGGAAAGGCCGGAGTATACCGGCCAGCCCAAGGCTATAAAACCCCTATCGACGCTGACTTACGGATTTCTACGGCCCAAATGGGCCCTGCCCGGCCGATTCACGGACTCGGATCCTCAGCCGGGTCGTCGGCTGGGGCCTGGGTCCGGGCCCGGGGCTGATCCACATACGATTGCAGGATGATCTGGGCGGCTACCTTGTCGCGCCGGGCTTTCTTCTGCTTGCGGGTCAAATCCGCCTCGATCAGGGCCTGGTCAGCCACGATGGAGCTGAGCCGTTCGTCAAAATACCGAACCGGAGCGTCCACCGCCCGGGCCAGGCATTCCCCGAATCGGCGGGTGACCGCCGCCTGGGCACCTTCGCTCCCGTCCATGTTCAACGGCAGGCCCACCACCCATTCGGCAATGTCGTATTCAGTCACGGCGGCCAGCACCGCCTGGACCTGCTTGCCAATATCGGACCCCACGTTCAGGGTGACCAAAGGCGAGGCGATCCCCCGCTCCGGGTCGGTGACCGCCAGCCCGATCCGCTTGGTCCCGTGGTCAACTCCGCAAACTCTGCCCGCTGCGTTCAAGACATTTCCCGTGTTCCCCGCCCGCCAAATCCAACGTCTCGCGGGGCCTGGACCGGGCAATTCTAAACGTATTTGCCCGGATGCACGTCGTTCAGCCTGCTCACCAACTTCTTTAGCGCCTGGGCGTCCTGCTTGCGACACACCAGCGTCGCATCGGCGGCGTGGACGATGACCAGGTCCTGGACCCCGAAGGCGGCGATCAGGTGCTCGTCCTCGCTGACCAGCACGTTGCCGCCGGCATCCAGGGTTACCGTCCTAGCGGCGCCCAGCACGTTCCCGTCGGCGTCATGGTCTGTCACTTCCTCCAACGCCGCCCAACTCCCCACGTCCACCCAACTGCAATCCATCTCCACCACAAAGACGCCGGGTGCCTTTTCCATCACCGCAAAGTCTATGGAAATCTTGGGCAGCGTGGGATAGACGCTATCCAGGACCTCATCGCGCCGGGCGGTGTCCCAAACCTCGGCGATGCGGGTCACACCTTCATGCGATTCGGGCAGGTGTTGGGCCAGTTGCCCGAGGATGGCATCGGCCGTCCAGGTGAACATGCCGCTGTTCCAGGAATAATCACCCGAAGCCAGGTACCGCTTGGCCATGTCGGCATCGGGTTTTTCGGCGAAGCGGCGGACCTGATAAACGCCGTCGGCGATGGGGGCGCCCCGTTGCACGTAACCGTAGCCCGTTTCAGGTCGGGTCGGGCGGATGCCCAGCGTGCCCAGCGCCCCGGGCCGGTCCAGGGCCATATCGTAGGCGGTGCCCACCGCTGTCACAAACCTGTCCATCGGCGTGATGATGTGGTCGGCCGTGAAGATACCGATGACGGCTTCGGGGTCTCGCTGCTTCAGAATGGCAGCCGACAATCCCACCGCGTTGGCGGTGTCGCGCCCGACCGGTTCGCCGAAAAGGTTCTCAGGCGGTAACTCGGGCAAATCCTCGGCGATCAATCCCAGGTGGTCCCGATTGGTGATGACGTAAATGGAATCGGCCGGCAGCAGATTGGCCACTCGCATATAGGCCTGGCGCAACAAACTCTTCCCATCCACCAGCTTCAACAACTGCTTGGGCCTGACCGACCGGCTCAAGGGCCACAGCCGCTGACCCGCGCCGCCGGCCATGATCACCGCATGCCGCATGTTTTGCCCCCCCTGACCATCATCCCACCTCGTCGTAATCCACGCGCTTCAGATCGGCGAACTCCAGGACGAAGTTCTCTCGGGTCCCGCCCTCGAAGCTGACGGCCACGTGCGTCCGATTGTGCCCCCGATAGATCGCGTCGATCCTGCCCAGATCGTACCGAGGATGCCGCACCAGTGTGCCCACCTCCCACCGATCCACGTCGTCGGGCAATCGCCCCGCCGGGTTGTAGTCCACCGCATCGGGCCCGTCGTCGTCCGGTTTGACCCAGTTGACTTCATCGACCGGCAACTCGTCCACAAAAGGCGAGCACACGTTACGCTGCTCTCGGCCCCGACGAATCCGATAGCGGGCGTGCGACAGGGTCAGCTCTCGCTTGGCCCGGGTCATGCCCACAAAGCACAAACGCCGCTCCTCCTCAATGTCGCAGTGACTCTCTTCGTCCCTGCGAAACGGCAGCAGGTCGTCCTCCAGACCGATGATAAAAACCCTCTCAAACTCCAGCCCCTTGGCGGCGTGCAGCGTCATCAGCGTGACCTTACCAGCCGACTCGTCCACGGTGTCGGCATCGCCCAGCAGGCTGGTCTGTTCCAGCCAACCCAGCAACGACGCGCCGGGCTCCGACGCCTCGTAGCGCCGGGCCTCACCGATCAGGTTGTCGACGTTTTCCAGAGGCACCGCGTCGATGGTCTGGGCCCCCACCAACGAGGCGTGCAACCCGCTGCGGGCAAAAACCTCTTCCAGGGCAGCAGCCGGCGGATGGTTCACGAACAATTGCAGCGTATCGAGCAACTCGGCAAACCGGGCCACGCGGATTCCGCCGCGCCCGAATCCCTGACGCACCGTGGCATCGCGAACGACGTCGTGCAACCGCCGCCCGCTGCGCAGGGCCTCGGCCTGCAATCGCCCCACTGTGGTCTTGCCGATCCCCCGGGCGGGCGTATTGATGATCCGCAGCAACGCCGTTTCATCGGCGGGGTTGATCAGCACCCGCACATAGGCCAGCAGGTCCTTGATCTCCTTTCGACCGTAAAACGCCTGACCCCGGGCCACTTGATAGGCGATCCCCCGCCGACCCAGAGCCAGTTCCACCGGCAAACTCAGGGCATTGATGCGATAAAAGACGGCCACGTCCGAGGGCGAGTGCCCGTCGGCAACCCAGTCAGCCACCCGCTGAGCGATATGATCGGCCTCTTCGTCTGCGGTGTCAAACTCTGCCACCGTCACCGGCGGGCCGTCCGCGTTTTCGGTCCAAAGCGTTTTTTCCTTGCGGCGCAGGTTGGCGGCGATGACCTGACTGGCTGCCGACAGGATGCGTTTGCTGGAGCGGTAGTTCTGTTCCAGACGAACCACCCGGGCTTCGGGGTAATCCTCCTCGAAACGCAAAATGTTGGCGATGTTGGCCCCCCGCCATCCATAGATGGATTGGTCCGGGTCGCCGGTGGCACAAAGGTTATGATTGTCGAGGGTCAGCAGGTGGGCGATAAGGTACTGGGCGTGGTTGGTGTCCTGATACTCGTCGATCAGCACGTACCGGTAGCGCTGCTCCAGTTTTTGCCGCAATTCCCCATCGTCCCGAAGCGCGATGGCCAACCGCATCAACAGATCGTCGAAGTCCAGCCCGTTCTGCTCGGCCATCTTGGCTTGAAAAGCGGTGTAGATAGCCGCATAGTGACGATCCTGCCAACGCCCGGCATTGACTTCGGCGAATTCATCGGGGCTTTGCAGGGCGTTCTTGGCTTGGCTGATGCGGGCTTCGACCCGGGCGGCCGGCCAATGCATGGGGTCCAACCCACAAGCTTTGACCGCCCTCTTGATGACCGCCCGGCGGTCGTCCGTGTCGAAAATCGTGAAACTCGCATCGAGCCCCACCCGCTCGTGGTACCTCCGTAACAGACGTGCCCCCAGGGAATGAAACGTGCAAACGGTCATCTCACGCCCCAGACCCATGGCCGTGATGCGATCCCGCATTTCACCGGCTGCCTTGTTGGTGAAGGTGATGGCCAACACTTCCCACGGCCTGGCCACGGTGACCGCCAGATGGGCCGCCCGCCGCGTAATGACCCGCGTCTTGCCGCTGCCCGCACCGGCCAGCACCAGCAAAGGCCCGTCGGTGTGCATCACCGCCTCCCGCTGCGGCTCGGTCAACTCCGCCAAAATGGCGTCGGTGTTCAATGGCGCAGAATCGGCGGACATGCCCCCGTCTATACCGCCTGACCCCAAAGGCGTCCAGGATAGGCCGCATTCGCAACAAGTTAACCGTGTCGAGGTAAAGCCTGGAAGTGTTACCCAGCCCGCCGTTTACACCGAGTCAACGCGGTGACTTCCGCTCCTGGCCGTGACTAGGCCCGCCGTTTACACCGAGTCAACGCGGTGACTTCCGCTCCCGGCCGTGACTAGGCCCGCCGTTTACACCGAGTCAACGCGGTGACTTTCCCTCCTGGCCGTGACTAGGCCCGCCGTTTACGGCGGGTTATCAAACGGCCCACACACCCTGCTTTTTTTGGGGAGCCCGGTTTTACCGGGCTTCTCGAATCGCCGACCAAGGCCTTACGCCTGCGGATAGGCCAACTCGAACCGCACCGGCTCGCCAAACCCGTCGGCCCGACACAGGCACACACCGAATTTGCCCAGGTCCAAGGCGCAACCGACGAACCCATCGGCACAAACGTGTTTCCAAGCCCGTTGCATGCCGCCCGACCAATCGCAGTCGTCGAACACCACCACGCTGTTCTCGGTCAGACGAGGTTTGATGCGGTCGAAGTAATCGACGGTGGCCCGTTCATCATGATGCCCGTCGATGAAGGCAAAATCGACGTGGCCCATTTCACTCAGCACACCGTCCAGCGTGTCCTGGAACCGCCCGCAAACCAGCGTGGCCCGATCCTCGGCGATGCCGGCCAGGCTTTGCCGGGCATGTTGAGCCATCTGCGGGCAACCCTCCAACGTGTGCAGATTACCCTCATCGTTCAACCACAGCCCAGCCACTTGATAGGAACCCGAAATGCCCATGGCTGACCCCAGCTCGATCAGCCGCGCAGGCCTGAACTGTCGAATCAGCCCGAACAGCACCAGGCCCCATGCCCGCGGCACGCTGGCCTGCACCAGATCCCCCACCCGCCGCTGCACCACCACACCCTCGATGAGCTGCCGGTCAGTCCGCGGTGCGTCAGGATCGCCGGCCCCGAAGTCGCGATAGGTCGCCACCGATTCGCATTGCCGCAGTTGGGCCCGCCGACGCTCGATGCGCTCGATGATTCGCTGCTCCGACTCGGAGAGCGTCCCGCTGCGAATGCGTCCAAACGCAGCCTGCAAATCGGCAAGCCCCGGCGTCGGATCGTTCAAGAAACGCTCCCACGCGGCCTCCCGAGGCCCGCGCCGATAGGCATCGATGATCCGCTGAACCAACACCGGCATGGCCATGGCAAACCTCTCCAGCGCACAAACCACCCCCCCTGCCCCGAAAAACACCGTCAAAACAGTTATCGGCACCACCACAGCCCGACTGAAGCGGAGGGGCGTCCACTCGAGCCGCGAACTTTAGTTCGCGCGGACCATGGTCAGGTAGAATCTTGGGACCTGTGATACACCGCACTGGTCAAGGTTGAATGGGTGACTTGGAACCGGACGCAGCCAGTGCTTCGACCCAATCCCCCACCGCGGCCATGCCCTCAGCCTTGGGGGTGCTGGTTCGCCACACGGGTCGGCCGTCGCTAACCGCGCTAGTGAGTTGGGCCTCGGTGGCGTCGGCCCCGGGCAAGTCACACTTGTTGATAACAAAAGCCGACGCGATTTCCATGATCCCCGCCTTGGAAAACTGAATCGCGTCGCCCGATTGCGGCATCAACAACAACAAGGTATGCTCCACCAATTCGCGCACAGCCACGTCCGCCTGGCCGGCACCCACCGTCTCCAGCAGAATCACGTCGAAACCGAACCCGTTCAGAAGTGACAAAACAGTGTCACATTGCGGCCCCAACCCGCCCAGCACCGGGCCCGACGAGAGGCTGCGCACGAAAAACCCCCGGTCGGGCCGGTCCGCCATCATCCGCAACCGATCGCCCAATAGGGCCCCGCCGGTGATCGGCGAGGTCGGATCCACGGCCACCACCGCCACGGTCAGCCCGCGACCGCGCAGGTCAGCCGCCAACTTGCCGATGAACGAACTCTTGCCCACCCCCGGCGATCCGGTGACCCCGATGACCGTGGCATGACCGGTCGGTGGCGTAAAACCTTCGGGCAACCCCTGCCGCATGGCCCCGCTAATCAGCCGAGCCAGATCGCTGGGCTGACCCTGCCCGTATCCCGCCAGCGCATCCTTCATACGATCAGGAGGTCGATTGGCACTCAGCTCCCTCAAACACCCTATGATCGACTCCATGGCCGATCCGGGGTTGAAGACCGCCGCCACCCCCATCTCCATCAGCTTGGGATGATCGCCCACCGGCACGATACCGCCCAAAACCAGGGGCACCTCCTCGATGCCCAACTCAGCCCGCAGCCGCAGCAACTCCGGCATCACCGTCATGTGGGCGGCTGACAGCAGACTCACCCCCACCACGTCCACGTCCTCCTGCATGGCCGCGTACATGGTAGCCTCGCAGGTTTGCCACAGGCCGGTGTAAATCACTTCGATGCCCGCGTCCCGAAACGACCGCGCCAGGACCTTGACGCCTCGATCGTGCCCATCAAGACCGATCTTGGCCAAAAGCACCCGAGGACGATGGGGGTTCGTGTCGCTCATGCCGACCTACCCGTTCAACCAGAAGTTCGTGCTGCCGGACGTTTCGATCCGGACGGGGAACAAAACATTGACCGGCGACATGGCCGCAGCATAAGCGATGGACAAGTCCGTTGAAAGTGGACCCTCAGAATCGTCGATCGATTCGACAATCCTTAAGAGCCCATCACATGGGACAAATCGGCTAGGAGGGCGCCTCGCGGCGCCCGTGTTCGATCCGCGAACCGTCACGGGCAGTCGCCGCAGTCGCCGCCTTCAGGAAGCACCGTCCCCCCGTCACGGGCACAGCACTCAGCCGTGCGGAAGCGGCACCCATCCAGTCCCGGCACGCAGCAGGCCACGATGGGGTTATCGCAGGCTACTTCCTCGCACCTCACTCCAGGCGCAGAAGGTATGCCGCAGATGCCGAGACACTCTTCAGCGGTCATGGGTTCGAGGCAAAAGGGACTTTCGTCCGCAAAGGTTGAAGCGCAGCAGGCAACCTTGTCGCCCGTTGGGGTTTCGCCTTGGTCGTCGCCGGTGCCGGGTGTAGGGTCGCCATCACCCGTGTCGGCCGGACCACCGTCGCCGGTGTCACTGCAAAGCCGTTCAATCTCGGGGTCACGAAACGCCTTTTCAAGAACAACATCAAGGGACGCTTCCGCCAAGCTCGTCAGGCTATCGAGCGCCTCGGTGCTGTTGCCTAGTCGAAGGCAGCACGCCTGCCGATTAGTCTCGCACTCCCTGCATTCCTGCTCGGCAGCGGCTCTCAGTCTCGCCGCCGCCAGGCGCGAAGTGCAAACCACCAATGCCCAATCGAATGCCGGCCGATTGGTTTGCATCTGTTGGGCCAGTAGCGAGTTCACCGTCGCGTCCTGAAAGCCCGCGTCCAGACAGGCTGCTCTTGCCGATCACCCAAGCTCAGACCCAGCGCACAAGAGTGCGTCGAGTTCGGTGGACTGCAGCCGACTATCTTGTTTGGCGAATAGACCCGGGGTGCTGAGGTCCACGCCCTTCGCCGGAGTGAGGTTGCGGTCCGTGGAGATCACCGTGCCGCTCTCGGTCAGCGTGTAGTTAGACGTGCCGTC
>JBHHVM010000010.1:0-19196 GCA_046754265.1 Phycisphaerae bacterium | reverse complement strand
ATGCTGCGAAGAGCGTCATCGATCTTGAATAACGCCTGCCCGGTCTCCACCGGGTCGGATATCTCAACCCACTGTTCGACGATTTCGCCCGAAACCCGGGCCGCGATGGATAGCTCTCGATAGGGCGTCAAAAAACCGTGAAAATCCGCCCGCAGCGGTTGGACCCACCGCTCAATCACCGCCACCCGCACCGGCGTCGCCTCCGTCGGCCCCACGTCGTCTGTTTTTTGGGCCTGATCGGCACGCAAGCGACCGCGAACCAGGACCCCGGCACCCAGCATGAGCGCCGTCACCGCAAGAACAAAAATCACAAACACAGGATGTCTGCGGATGGCTTTGACAGGCATGGTTTTCCGCCCGGGATGCGGGGTGCGGGCCCCGGTGCAGAACGGCCCGCAAACCTGCTTATACGCACTTCCTTACCCGGCGCCAAGCCCCCGGTCAGGCCGCCGAGAATCTCCAAAACTGCCCTCGCGACTTGTTGCAACCGCCATGGGTGGCCATTATCATCGTATTGTCGATCAGAGCGGGCAGCGCCGTCGGACTTGTCGGAGGCCCCGTTGCCCGGGGAGTTGCCCGCCTCAGCCTCGGCTTGTGGATCGGACAACCACATGTTTTTCGTCTCGGGCAGACGTCATAGCCAGTCGGCGTGGGCTGGCGGGTCGGCTGAGTCTACTTGCAAATGCTTTGCGGTTTGACCTGGGGGCGAAAGGGAAATTCGTATGTCGACACGAGTCGTGATTGCTGGTGTGGGCAGCGCCCTGCCCGAGCGGGTCGTGACGACCGCGGACATCAACCGCAAGATCCACGACACCACCGGCTTTGAGATCACCAACGGCTTAGTGGAGAGGGTCACCGGGGTGCGAACCCGGCACCACCGGTCGGACGATCAGCAATCCTCGGACCTGGCTGCCGAGGCGGCGGCCCAGGCCATGGAGCGAGCGGGCACGTCCAGCTCCGAAATCGACCTCCTGATTTTCGCCTCCTGCACCCAGGACATCACCGAGCCCGCCACCGCCAATATCGTCCAGGAAAAACTAGGGGCCACAGGCGCCCAGGTGCTCGACGTCAAGAACGCCTGCAACAGTTTTCTGAACGGGCTGGACGTGGCCGATTCGCACCTGCGGGCCGGTAAGGCGCGCCGGGCCCTGGTCACTTCGGGCGAAACGCTCTCGCTGGGAATCGATTGGAATATCCGCAGTGCAGATGAGCTGAAATCCCGGTTTGCAGCCCTGACCCTCGGTGATGCGGGTGCCGCCGCCGTGCTTGAGGTGGCCTCGGACGACGAGGAACGCGGCATCCTGGCCACGCGGTTCCGCTCTCACGGCGAGAAGTGGCGTCTGGCGACAGTGCTGGCCGGTGGAAGCAGGCATCGTTTCGACGAGCGCTATTCGTATTTCTTCAGCGACTCGGGAAGCCTGCGCACCGCGGCGTATGAGTTTATCCCCGACGTGGTGGCTGAGGTATTGGACTCGGTCGGGTGGAAGCCCGAAGAGGTGGACATAGCCTGTGGACATCAGGTAACCGAAGAGCTGGTTCACGGCCTCACCGAGCGGTGCAGCATCCCGTTGGATCGCAACGTGGTCACCATCAACGATTGCGGCAACACGGCAGCGGCCAGCATCCCACTCGCCCTGGCCCGGGCTTACGACCAAGGCAGGATCAAGCGGGGCACCAAGATCCTTTTGGTCGGAGGCGCCGCGGGATTCAGCATCGGTGTCATTCCCATCATCTGGTAGAGACCAGGCAACGAGGCACGAAGGCAACGACCAAGGCGAATACCGTCTAACTCGAAACTCGAACTCTGAGACAACATGCCAGTCTTCCTGACCGGGGCAACGGGTTTCTTGGGCGTCAACCTGGTCCGTCTGCTCGTGGGCCGGGGGCAACGTGTCCGGCTGCTGGTGCGGGAACACTCGAGCCGCTTGGGGCTGGATTCCAACCTGATCGAGTTTGTTCGCGGCGACGTCACCGATGCCGAATCGGTCCGCCGGGCGATGCGCGGTTGCGATTGCGTGTACCACCTGGCTGCCTGGGTGCAGATAACGCCCTGGGGCCTCGAAACCGCCAGGCGCGTCAACGTGGACGGGACGCGCCACGTGTGTGCAGCCGCATTGGAGCACGGCGTGCGGCGCATGGTTCACACCAGTTCCATCGCCACCCTGGCGACCGGCACGTTGACCGAGCCCACCGACGAGGGCGTGCCCTGGAATCTGGGCGACCTGAACATCCCCTACTACCGCACGAAACGCGAAGCCGAGGGCGTCGTCCTCGAATATACCAAACGGGGGCTCGACGCCGTGATCGTCAACCCGACCTATCTGGTGGGCCCCTGGGACGTCAAGCCCAGTGCCGGCCGCATGCTGATCCAAGCGTGCACGGGCCGAGTCTGTAGCTACCCGCCTGTTGGCGGGATCAACTTCGTCGACGTTCGCTGTGCCGCCCTCGGTCACCTCCAAGCCATGGACCGGGGCCGATCCGGTCAGCGGTACGTTCTCGGCGGGGAGAACCTCTCCTTTCGGTCCTTCGTCGCTCGGGTGGCTGCGATGGCTGGGTTCACCGGTTGGCGTGTCTTCCTGCCATCCCCGGTCATCTACCCGGCCGCAGCCCTGGGCAGCCTGGCGGGTCGGCTCTTTCCGCGCCCGTTTCGCGACCTCAACCTGGCCATCCTGCGGTCCGGGGCCCTGCAGCATTACGTCAGTTCCCGCAAAGCCGCCGACGAATTGGGCTTCGAGGTCACCTCCATCGACCGGGCCGTTCAAGACGCGATCGCCTGGTTCGCCGAACACGGTTACATGAAACGCCCGCCGGTCAGTCCAGCATGCGAACCATCCCGGCGATAGGAATGACGACGAACAGCATCAGGTAAAGGCCGACCATCGCGTACCGCAGCCGCCCGAAGACAACGCCCGAGGTATCGTCGATGACCAGCCGCAGCCACATCACAGCCGGCACGAAGAACGATTCGCCGAACAGAAAGCACCATAGGTACCAGCGAAATGTTTCCGTCCCGGCCGGTGACGCCAGGATCAGCAACGGCATCAGCGCCGCCCCGACCACGATCATCAAGTAAACGTACAGATACACGCTGCCCAGGTAGCGGGCGAACGTGACCGTGGCCTCTTGCGTGGACCGGCCTGCCGCCACGGTCGGTATCCAAATCAAGCGCACCAGAGCCCAGCCCCCCAGCGACGGGACCACGACCCAAAGCGCCAAAGCGAGCGATTGGCCCGGCACGTAGGTCCAACCCTCCGCCTCCGGCACGCCGGCGGATTCAACGATCGCCCGGCCCAGCAACGGAAAACACACCTGGGTGCCACCACTGTCCTGCCGAAACCCGACCCCCGAAAACAGGACCACCAAGGCCAGGGCCATCACCGCCACGCCAGCCATCGCTCGTTTCTCTCGGCGAGTTGATTCTATGCGATCCGCCGGTGCCGCCAGCAGCGTCCAGATGCCCTGCGGCAACGATCGCCATACCTTCACCACATTGCGGCGAACCGCAAAGGGTGTCCGAACGAACGCCAGCACGGCTGCGCGACCGCCGGTGCCATCTGCTTGGCGCAATCGGTCTTCAGCCGACAGGGTCATGCGCGGCAGTATACGGGTGCATCAGTGACGTGAGCAATGTTCCTGCGCGTGTCGGCCAGCGGAAGCCCGTCGACGCTTTCAGTTCTCCAAGCGCTAACGGCAGTCAAACCCCCGGTTCGCCATGACGGCCGGGCTCGAATCCAATAAACCATCTTACCATGTAGTGCGCGGTCTTCCCACTGTCTGCACCGGTGAACTCGGCCACGGATGGCCCGCCCAGGCCGTTGCTAGTCAGACCGGGCTAGGCCGACTTGGGTTCGACGGCCAACACCTCGGCCCCGGCGCGGTCGGCGTATTGGGCGAAGTTGTCCTTGAAGAGTTGGGCCAATTTGGCGGCGGTGGCGCTGTAATTTGCGGAGTTGGCCCAGGTCTTGCGCGGTTCGAGCAGATCGCCGGGGACTCCGCCCACGGCCCGAGGGACCTGTAGCCCAAACACCGGGTCGGTGCTGAACTCGGCGTCGGCCAATTCACCGGCCAGGACGGCATCCACGATAGTGCGCGTATGTTTCAGGCTGATGCGCGAGCCGGTGCCGTAGGCGCCGCCGGTCCAGCCGGTGTTGATTAGCCAGGCATTGGCCGCATGTTGGTTCATCTTGTCGCGCAGCAACTCGGCGTACACCATGGGGTGCCAGACCAGGAAAGCAGCCCCGAAACAAGCCGAGAAGGTGGCTTCGGGTTCGGTGACGCCGACCTCGGTGCCGGCCACTTTGGCGGTATAGCCGCTGATGAAATGGTACATGGCCTGTTCGGGCGTCAGACGGCTGACCGGCGGCAGCACGCCGAACGCATCGCACGTCAGGAAGATGATGTTCTTGGGATGACTGGCCACGCAGGGCACCTTGGCGTTGGCGATGTATTCGATGGGGTAGGCCACCCGCGTGTTCTCAGTGATGGAGGCATCGTCGAAGTCAACTTGTCCGGTTTGCTCGTCGAAGACCACGTTCTCCATGACGCTGCCGAAGCGGATGGCGTCGAAGATCTCCGGTTCGTTTTCTTGGCGCAGATGAATCGCCTTGGCGTAACATCCGCCCTCGAAATTGAAGACGCCGTGGTCCGACCAGCCGTGCTCGTCATCGCCGATGAGTTGCCGTTTGGGGTCGGCCGACAGCGTCGTCTTGCCCGTGCCCGACAGACCGAAGAACAGGGCCACGTCTTTGTCGCGGCCTTCGTTGGCGGAACAGTGCATGGACAGCACGCCCTGTTTGGGAAGGACGTAATGCAGCACGGTAAAGACGCCCTTCTTCATTTCGCCCGCGTATTCGGAACCCAGGATGACCATTTCCTGCTTTTGGAAATTGACGGCGATGCTGGTCGGGCTGTCCACGCCAGGCGTGCCGGTATTGGCGGGGAACTGGCCCGCGTTGATCAACAGCCAGTCGGGCTCGCCGAAATCGGCCAACTCGGCGGGGGTGGGGCGGATCAGCATGTTCCGCATGAACAGAGCGTGATACGCCCGGGCGCACAGCACGCGCACCTTGATGCGATACCGCGGATCCCAGCCGGCAAAGCCGTCCACGCAAAAAGTGCGGGGCCTGGAGTTTAGAAAGCTCAGCGCGGTCCGGCGATTGATCTCAAAGCCCTCGGGCGGCATGGGGATATTGACCGAGCCCCACCAGATATCGTTGCGACTTTCGGGCTCATCGACGATTCGTTTGTCTTTGGGGCTTCGGCCTGTTTTTTGACCGGAATAGGCGATCATGGCCCCACTGTCAGCCAGGGCGTAGAAGGGTTGCTTCAGGCTCAGGGCATAAAGCGTCGGGACCGACGCGTTGCGATGGACCTCCGGTTGGGTAATGCCTTCGCTGCTCAGGTCAAGCGTCATGGTTGTCTCCCACGGTGAAGTGTCGACGACCGAGGCGGTCAACACTTGGTGTTCATCGGCCAGCCTGTGCCTCGGACGGTCGGTATTTTACAGACGGGTACCTGGGCCCGCAAATGGGAGGTGGGTATAACCGTGCAGAACTTTGGATCCTGGAGGGTCTGCCCGGTGCAAGAGATATCACAACGATGGCGGGCAACTGAAAGGGTGACCTTGGCGACGACCCGAGCAGGCTTGGCCCATCCCGATCCATGGACGGGGGGCTGGACGGCTTATTTCTGATCCAGCCCGACAACCAACCGCGAGACCAAACCGCGAAGGCCCTCCAGGGCGGTCCGGCACGACGTCAGCTCCTGATCCACAGCCAATTGCTCGAGTTTGGCCGCCTTTTCGGTCAGTGCGGGATAACCGTAGCCGCCGCCGCTTCCTTTGAGCTGATGGGCCAGCCGTTGGAGATTCTCATAGTTCTCGCCGGAGATGGCTGATTCAATGTCCTGCATGCGCTGCGGCATTTCCTGGAGGAACTGCTCGACAATGTCGGCGTAGTCCGCGTCTTGACGCACCAGGTCCGAGGAAATCGGATCGCGGGGTGGGTCGGGCTTGTCGGGCATGATGGTCTTCCTCTCTTGATACCAGAACTGCAGGACGTTCGGCAATGGACCGCCCCGACAACCCTCACCGTATATCGGAAATCATCGGCAAAAGCTGAATCTGCCGGCGTCAACCCCGCGATGACGGTTATCGGGCCATCCTCGCTTTCCGCGCGGGAACGCTTTGCCTCTCGAGCCGAATGATAATCCACCGAGATGGCGGTACAATGTCGGCGGAGACATTCGCCCCATGACCGGCCCCACATCATTATACCGACCTTCGCTAGGCCTGCTGACCGATTTGTATCAGCTCACCATGGCCTATGGCTATCACAAGTCCGGTGTGGGCGACCATCAGGCCACCTTCCATCTCAACTTCCGGCAAAACCCCTTCGCCGGCGGATACACGCTGACAGCCGGGCTGGCTTACGTCATCGACTGGCTGGCCCACTTCGGCTTCGACCGGACCGATCTGGAATACCTGGCCGGTCTGGAAGGCAACGATGGGCGACCGTTGTTCGACGCCGCTTTTCTCGAATACCTGAAGGCCATGCGCTTCACCTGCGACGTTCGGGCCATGCCCGAGGGGACGCCGGCCTTTCCATACGAACCGTTGCTGCGCGTCACCGGCCCGATCATCCAGGCCCAACTGCTCGAGACGCCGCTGCTGAACATGATCAACTTTCAGTCGCTCATTGCCACCAAGGCAGCCCGCGTATGCCAATCGACCGGCGGCGACCCGGTGCTCGAGTTCGGCCTGCGCCGGGCCCAGGGCATCGACGGAGCGCTGGCCGCCAGTCGGGCGGCTTTCATCGGCGGATGCGCCGCCACCTCGAACGTGCTGGCCGGCAGGCTGTTCGGCATCCCGGTGCGCGGAACCCATGCCCACAGTTGGGTCATGTGTTTCGACAGCGAACCCGACGCCTTCGAAGCCTATGCCCGGGCGCTGCCCAACAACTGCGTCTTTCTGGTGGACACCTATGACACCCTGCAAGGCGTGCGCCGGGCCATTGCCGCCGGTCAAAAGCTCCGCGAACAAGGACACAAGCTGGTGGGCATTCGGCTGGATTCGGGCGATCTGGCCTATCTAAGCGGCCAGGCCCGCAAGATGCTGGACCAGGCCGGCTTCACCGGCGCCGTCATCCTGGCCAGCAACGACCTGGACGAGCACATCATAGCCTCGTTGAAACAGCAAGGGGCATGCATCGGCCTGTGGGGCGTGGGCACCAAGCTGGTCACCGGCCACGACCAGCCCGCCATCGGCGGCGTGTACAAGATGTCCGCCATTCGCAGGCCAGGCGGGCCCTGGCAGAACAAGATCAAGCTCTCCGAACAAGTCTTAAAAGTGTCAAACCCCGGCATCCAGCAGGTGCGCCGATACCGCGACGGAAACAGGTTCGTCGGCGACGCCATCTACGACGAGCGTCGCGGGCTTATCGACGGCTGCACCATCGTCGATCCGCTGGACATGACCCGCCGCAAAACGCTGGAGACAGGCCTGGCCCACGACGATCTGTTGGTTCCGATCTTCGACCGGGGGCGGTGCGTGTACGACCCGCCATCGTTACCGTCGATCCGTCAACGCGTCGGCGAGCAGTTGGCCTGCTTGGATGAAACGGTCAAGCGCTTCGTACACCCACACCAGTACCCCGCGGGGCTGGAAGAATCGTTGTTCAACAGCAAGACGGATTTGATCATGAGCGCCCGGCGGGAAAATATGTAAAGACAGGGGCGGATGAGGGGCAACCCCACGCCACCCGAGCCGCAAGCATCGGCTCACCCGGTCGTTCGCGCAACCTGAAGCCGGCGAATTGGACGAGCGCCGAATCCATGAAACGCGGCCTTAGTTGCCGTCCCGAATCGAGGCATTAACCGCTTCGGCGAATATGCCCGTCACAAAGCCCGCGGCGCTGTTGCGGGCGTTGCGGGTGATGAGCCCCTCGCAACCAGTACCGGCCGCCAGGACGACGAATGCCAGGACGGAAAGCAGCCAAATGGGATGTTTACGCATGATCCGAACTCCTTGGTTAGCCGTTCTATCGGACGAAGGCGGGGGCCGCTTGACTGGCGATGGGGGTCGGCCCCAGGGTGCGTGACAGAATCGGCGGCCACAAGAACGTAGGGCAGGTCGTTGTGCCGCGTGAGCGGAACGTTGACCTGCCGCTTTGGATAAGCTCGGCCCGCAGAATATCGGTCGTCGGGTCGATGGAGGTGGCCTTTGCTCACCGAGCGATGGCGTTTGGCCATCCTGTGCAACTTGTTGGTTCCCGGCAGCGGGTTGATCGTGCTGCGGCGGGACTGGCTGGGGCTGGCCCTGGCGCTGCTGTTCGGCGTGTTCGGGCAGGTGGCCCTTTGGGGCACCCTGATCGTGCCCGCCGTGGTGCCCGGCTGGCTGACCACCGGCTCACTTGCAGCCGCGACGGGCATCTGGCTCGGGGCTCAGTGGCAACTCTGGGAACGCGCCAAAGTCATCGCAGGCCCAGCCCTTCAACACGAGTTGTCCATCCTAAGCCGACAGGCTCAACAGTATGCCAGCGAAGGTCACTACGCCAAGGCTGAGGATATCCTGCGCCTGGCCCTGTCCATCAACGACGAAGATCTGGCGTGCAACCTGCGCTGGGCTGAATTGATGACCCTGCTGGGCAAATCCAGTCAAGCCCGCCGAGCTTGGCATCGAGTCCTGCACCTGGACCGCAAAAGCCAACACCGCCGCCAAGCCCAACAAGCCCTGGCAACCTTGTCGGGCTAATCGCCCGTGAAAATGTCGGTAATATCTCGAAATCCGCTCAGGACGCGGACATTTTTGATCTCATCTTCAGGTTCCGTGGACGGCGCTACGTGTGGAAGTGGCGGCGACCTGTTGCGGCGGTCGTCATCGGTGGTATGGTGACTTCGACGTGGCTGACGCAACTTCCGGAGCGCGTTATGATTCGGGATCAAAGCCATCAAACTAAGCCATAGCGAGTCGCAGACAATCCGTCTTCAAGTCGCGGGGATGGATTGTCCTGACGAGATCGAGGATTTGCGACGGGCCTTCGCCGGGCAGGGAGGGATACTCGACCTGTCTTTCAATCTGATGCGCAGCACAATGACGGTCAACTTCGATCCGTCCGCGGCTGATCCCGAGCAATTCATCTCGATCGTGCAGTCGGCCGGCCTGAACGCGACGGCCGTATCGGATCAGGCCGCCCCGCCCGAGAGTCAACACGGTAGCGAGCGAAGAGCGCTGGGCCTGACCATCGTGGCCGGGGCCTGCACGGCGGTCGGGCTGGCGTTGACTTGGGTGCCGGCTGCGTCCTTTCATCACACGACCTGGCCCTCGGCCATCGCCTATTCGATTGCCGTCGCAGCCGCGTGGTGGCACATCGCCCCCAAGGCCTGGCGGGCTGCCGGGCGACTTCAACTGGACATGAACGTGTTGATGACCGTCGCGGTCGTCGGGGCCATTGGACTTGGCGAATGGTTCGAGGCTTCGACCGTCGCATTCCTGTTCATGCTTTCCAACTGGCTCGAAAGTTGGAGCGTCGGCCGGGCTCGAAGAGCGATTCAATCACTAATGGAGTTGGCCCCCCCCACCGCCCGAGTTCTAAAAGAGAACGGGCTTGAAATTGAATTCGACGTGAGCGACGTCGCCATCGGCGATCGTGTGATCGTCAAGCCCGGCGAAAAATTCCCGCTCGACGGCCGAGTCGTCGAGGGGAAAACCTCAGCCAACCAAGCCCCAATCACCGGGGAGTCGATACCGGTGATCAAAGCGATCGGCGACGAAGTATTCGCCGGTACGATCAACCAGGAAGGGGCGGTCATCATCGAGGTGACGAAACCGGCCGGCGATTCCGTTCTGGCCGGCGTGATCCGCATGGTCGAACAAGCCCAGGGCAAGCGTTCTCCGTCGGAGCGTTTCGTCGATCGCTTCGCCCGCTACTACACGCCGGCTGTCATCGCCGGCGCGATCCTGGTGTGCATCCTCCCTCCTTTGGTTTCAGGAGGCGCCTGGGGAACTTGGCTGTACCGGTCGCTCGTCCTGCTGGTTATTGCTTGCCCCTGCGCCCTGGTGATTTCAACGCCCGTCACGATAGTCAGCGGGCTGGCATCGGCGGCTCGAAACGGCGTCTTGATAAAGGGCGGCGAATACTTGGAAGCGGTGGGAAGGGCTCAGGTCGTGGCGCTGGACAAGACCGGAACCCTGACCCAAGGCAGCCCGGTCGTCGAAAAGGTTATTCCGATCGACGGCACGTCCGTTTCGCACTTGCTTGAATTGGCCTCGGCCATCGAGCAACGTAGCGAACATTGGATCGCCCAGGCCATCGTGGCCCACGCCCGGGATGAAGGCATCGTTTCTCCGCCCTGCGACAACTACGTGGCCATCGCCGGCAAAGGGGCGAAAGCCCAAGCCGAGGGCACGACCTATCTGATAGGCAACCACCGGTTCCTGGAAGAGGAGAACCTCTGCACGGATGAAGTTCACCGCACCATGTTGGAGCATGAAGATTGCCACCACACCGTCGTCGCGTTGAGTTCTGATGAGGGTCCGTTGGGCGTGTTTCTTCTGGCGGATTCGCCGCGTGCCGAAGCGCGGCAAAGTGTCCAGGGGCTACGGGCGTGCGGGGTTTCGACCATCGTGATGCTGACCGGCGACAACGAAGGCACTGCCCGAGCCGTTGCCCAGGAGTGCAGCCTGACCGATTACCGCGCCGAGTTGCTGCCCGCCGACAAGGTCCAAGCCATCGAAGACTACAAGGCCCAAGGCAGCCGCGTCGTCATGGTCGGAGACGGGATCAACGATGCCCCAGCCCTGGCAGCAGCCCACGTCGGAATCGCCATGGGCGGCGGCGGCACGGACGCCTCGCTGGAGACAGCCGACATCGGCTTGATGGCGGACGACTTGCGAAAACTCCCCTGGTTGATTCGGCATAGCCGCAGAACACGCGGCATCATCGTCCAGAACGTCGCCTTGTCACTGGGAGTCAAAGCCCTCTTCGCCGCACTGGCCGTGGTGGGCCTAGCCAACCTCTGGATGGCCATCGCAGCCGACGCGGGCGCGTCGCTGGTGGTCACCTTCAACGGCCTCCGCCTCCTGCGGAGCAACGAGACGGATAAATAAGGCTCACGTCGATAGGAACGGCAACACGTGCTGGACCAGCCCAAGGATGGATGCCGGGGGCATCGCCGCAACAGACCGTCCGTGCCGAAGCTGCGCTGCGACCCCACGCCTTAGCACCCGCTCTTGTCAGACGTATGGGGTTTGCATGCTCCAGCCATGGGGTAGTGGCAAGGGCCCGGACCGCCCTGGTTCGACACCCGTTGACACCGCCAACTCGGCTCGACGACAATCCGGGCTGGACGCCGTCTCGACGATTGCTGCTTCCGGGCAGGGTCGGTGGCGGGAAGAACTCGACTATCCTGTAGATTGTCGCGCAAGTGGGTACACGCCCGTCCTCGTCGTGCTTGACGGCACGCCAAACCCCAAACTCGAGGAGCTGGAGCGGGCCTTTCAGGATGCAAGAGGAGAAGCTTACAAAGGAATCGATGCCTGGGATCATCTTGATTCTCTGGCAGGAAAGACCATGTCTAGTTTCTTAGACAAGTATGTCCGTGGGCCCATTGGTCAACTCATCCAGGAAGCATCGGAGGCACTACCTGCGATGACCGCTAGCATGAGTGACGATGGTATAATGATCAGAATCGGTGGTGACACGCTACACATCCCACGGAGGCCAATCCCGGTAGACGAGGAGGAGCCACCAGAACTGGCGGATGACATTTCGGATGAAATAGTCGGATGATGACTTTAACCCGAGGATGAGCGAGGGTAACGGTAGGAAGGACCGCGTATCCTATCGGTCCTCCCTAATCCTATCGCAACTGAAACGTATAGACACGGCTATGGGGCGCGTGGTTTTTGGAGGGTGCGCTTGCGGGACAACATCAGCCGGGGAGTTGGAGGTTGATCAGAGCCGCTTCACGGCGATGACCGTCAAATCATCCGCTTGCGGCGTGCCGTTGCCGAAGGCGACGACCGCTTGGTGCAGCAGGCGGATGGTCTCAGCCGCGGTGGCTTGGGGGTTGGCTTCTATCAGGTCGAAGATGCGATCGCAGCCGAACTGTTCGTCGGCGGGGTTGGCCCATTCGAAGAACCCGTCGGTCAACAGCAACAGCGTGTCACCGCGGGCCAGCACGATGGGTTCGGGTTGGTCGGTGTCAAGATCAGGCACAATACCCATGGGCAGCGTCGTGGCGGGAAGCTCCACCCGTTGCTTGTCGGCGGCCCGATAGTGCAGCAGGGGGCCGTGCCCGGCGCTCACGTAACGGACGGTGTGTTGCCCGGGGTCCAGCACGCCGAAGAAGGTGGTCACAAACCGCCCGGCGGGCAGATCCTCACCAAGCAGGGCATTGGACCTTTGCATGCCGTCGGACAGATCGTCGGGCCCGGCAATCGAGGCCCGCAGCAGGGCCCGGCACTCCGACACGCACAGGGCCGGCCCGATGCCGTGCCCGGTGGCGTCGGCCAGCACCAACCCCCAGCAACCCTCGGGCATTTCCACGTAGTCATAACAATCGCCGCCGGTCTCGTCGGCGGGTTGATTCCACCCAGCCAAGTCATACCCGTCGATCTTGGGGTCCGATTCGGGCAAGAGTGACTGCTGAATGTCCCGGGCCACAGCCAGGTCGCGCTCCAGCCGCTGCTTCTGGGCGTATTGCTCCAGCAGCATCTGCCGCTGAACGGCCACCCCGGCTTGAGAACTCAGCGTGGCTGCCAGCTCTTCGTCTTCCCGCCCGAACGGCCCGCCGCGCTTGTTCAAGGCTTGCAGCACGCCTACCATTTGCCCGTCGTAACCGATCAGGCAAAACGAAAGCAGGTTGCGGGTTCGAAACCCCGTCTTGCGATCCACCTCCTGGTTGAATCGTGGATCGGCATAAGCGTCCGGCACGTTGACGATACACCTCGTTCGGGCAGCTTCCCCGGCGATGCCCAGCTTGGCCGAGAACCGAATCTCCGTCCCGCCGGTGGCCACTTCACTATACAGTTCGTCAACGACGCCGTCGTAGAGGAAGACCGTGGCCCGCTCGCAATCCAGCACTTCGAGCGTGGCCTGTTCCACCCGGCCCAGTAGCGGGCGAAGCTCGGTCGTGGCCGCCATCTGCTTGGTGACCTCCAGCAAGGTGGTCAAATGGTCGATACGGCGCTGAAGGCTGGGTTGGTCCATGGGCGGTCTGGTGGATCCGATTTGAAGCGCCGGCCAAGCTGCCGCCAGAAGGTGCCGTCGCGTCCCGGCATGGGACCACGGTCAACAGAAAGGGCAGCCCGTTGACATTATAGCTTACTGTATTCAGTCATCTTAGGGCACCGGGCCGCGGGCTGCAACACGCATCGGACATCGCCACGGTGGGAAGCGGCATTCTAGAAAAGGTGGGCATCCCAAAAGCCGGGTGCCAAGGCCACGCTCGCGTGGCCATGCTCCTCGTCAACCCCGGTACGCCGGGGCCACCCTAAATGGGATGCACCGGCCGTGGGAGGTTCGCCTCTGTGGAATGGCTCGCCACCGCCTCTTCCAGCCACCGCCCAAAACGGTTACGGTGCCCCGCCGCGGTGCCGGAGTCAGTTTGATCCCGCTGCGGCACCTGCACCGGAATCGGATCGGGCATCACTGGAACTGAGAAACCATGCACCAAGGGCTTTTGGCCTACGACAAGCTGGATCGACTGACCCGCAATCTTTGGTGGACCTGGCACCCCCAGGCCGTCGAAATCTTCCGCAGCCTCGATGCCGAAATGTGGCGGGAGGTCAACCACAACCCGCGCGTGTTCCTCGAACGGTTGGGGCCCGACGAAGTTCAATCGCTGGTGGACAATCACGACTTGGGCGATCGAATCGACGCCGCCCTGGGGGCGTTGGAGGTCTATTGCAGCGGGCAGGGGGCCTGGGCGTCGCAGCGCGCCTCGCGGCTTCGCGTTTGGCCGGTGGGATATTTTTCGGCGGAGTTCGGCCTGCACGAATCGCTGCCCATGTATGCCGGCGGGTTGGGCGTGTTGGCCGGCGATCACCTGAAAAGCTGTTCGGACCTGGGAGTGCCCATTGTTGGCATCGGGCTGTTATACACCTACGGGTACTTCCACCAACGGCTCGACACCCAGGGCATGCAGCAGGAGGAGTTCAACCGGATCGAGATGGGGCACCTGCCCATCGAGCCGGTGATGACCCCCGACGGCAAAGACCGGATGACGGTGGAAGTGCCACTCGATGGAAAATCCGTCCGCGTGCAAATCTGGCTGGCCCGTGTGGGGCGGGCGAGCCTGTACCTGCTGGACAGCAACCTGCACGACAACGACGAACCGTATAGGACGCTGACCGGTCGGCTATACAAAAGCGATCCCGAAACACGCATTCAGCAGGAAATCGTCCTGGGCGTGGGCGGCATGCGGACCCTGGCAGCCGTGCAGCGCATGCCCGGAACCATTCACCTCAACGAGGGGCACTGCGCTTTTGCCCTGCTCGAAATGATGCGGCTACGCATGGTGTGGGAAGATGCCACCTTCGACGAAGCCCGCGACCACGTGGGCCGGCGGGCGGTCTTCACCACCCACACGCCGGTCCCAGCCGGTCACGATGCGTTCCGACCCGAACTGGTCATGCAACACCTTCGACCCTTGCAAGAGGCCCTGGGCCTCAGCGAGCACGACTTTCTGGGCCTGGGTCGCGTCAACCCCGACGACGCGGGCGAGCCGTTCGGCATGACCGTGTTGGGATTGCGGGTCTGCCACCGGGCCAATGGCGTCTCCGCCCTGCACGGCCGGGTCAGTCGCCGCATGTGGCGACCGCTCTGGGGGCATTGCGACGAGCGAGAGGTGCCCATTGGCCACATTACCAACGGCGTCCACGTGCTCAGTTGGCTGGCCCCGCGGATGTATCGCCTGTACGAGCGCTACCTGGGCGAATCCTGGCACGCCAACATGACCGACCCCGAAACCTGGCAGGCCGTCGCCGACATTCCCGACGAGGAACTGTGGAAGGTTCACCAACAACTCAAGACCCGCCTGGTCGAGTTCGCCCGGCG
Organism: Phycisphaerae bacterium; assembly: GCA_046754265.1. Classification (GTDB taxonomy): domain Bacteria; phylum Planctomycetota; class Phycisphaerae; order UBA1845; family UBA1845; genus OFTM209. The sequence continues at coordinate 4,140 of JBHHVM010000010.1, read as the reverse complement.
ACGCATCGCCATCCAACGCATTCGCCGCCGCGAGTCCGAACAAGCCGTCGCCCAGGCAGCCGAGATGCTCGACGACCGGGCCCTGACTCTTGGCTTTGCCCGCCGCTTTGCCGGGTACAAACGGGCGGATTTGATTTTTAGCGATTCGGACCGATTGGCCAGGCTGTTGAACGATCCGGACCGTCCGGTGCAGTTGATCTTCGCGGGAAAAGCCCATCCAGCCGACGGCGGCGGCAAAGAAACGCTCAAAAGAATCTTCGGCCTGGCTCGCGACCCCGCATTTGCCGGGCGCGTGGTCTTAATCGAAGACTATGACATCGGCGTGGCCCGGCACCTGGTGCAGGGCGTGGACGTTTGGCTGAACAACCCGGTGCGCCCCTTGGAAGCCAGCGGCACCAGCGGCCAAAAAGTTCTCTACAATGGTGGGCTGAACTTTTCCATTCTGGACGGTTGGTGGTGGGAAGCCTACGACGGCCAAAACGGTTTTGCCATCGGCTACGGGGGCAACCATCCCGACCCGGTCGAGCAGACCCGCCGCGATGCCCAGAACCTCTACGAAACCCTCGAGCAGGAAGTGGTCAGCCTGTTCTACCAACGCGACGCCGATGACCTGCCGCGTCAGTGGTTGGCCAGGATGAAGTGGACCATGACCAGCCTGGGCTGGCGCTTCAATTCCGATCGCATGGTGCTGGATTACTTCCGGGAGTGCTACATCCCAGCCGCCGGGGCTGCTTCCAGCGATTTCTCGACCACCCGTCGGCACACCCATCCGCTGTAGGCACCATGCCCGCCAAGGTCTACCTACCCACGGCTGCTACCGGAAACTCGCTGGGCCTCGCCACGTTCGGCCCAGCCGCCGAGATCATGGGGTTTTTCTATCCCCGGCTCGATTTCGCCCGTAACGTGCGCGAAGGTATGTTCGGGTTGCGCCTTTCCGGGGCGTCATCCCCATCCTTTATCTGGTGTTTTGACGAGGGGTTCGAGCGCCGGCAGTCATTCCTATCCGACACCGACATTCTGGTGACCCGCCTGCGGCACGACGAACTGGACCTGACCCTCGAGCTGACCGATCTGCTGCCGCCGGGCGAGCGGGCCCTGGTGCGACGCATCGTTATCGAACGGGGTCCGCGCTCACCGGAGGTGACCTTCCTGCACTACTTCCGGCTGGCAGTCGCCGATACCGCCGACCGCAATGCCGCCTACTATTTTCCAGGGCCCGCAGCCGTGGTGCAGCACTTTCAGCAAATCAGCCTGGCCGTGGCCCTTTCGGTTCCCTTTGCGTTTCAACTCGGGTCCGTCTCGGGCGAACAGCCTTCCTCGACCAAGCAGGCCATGTTGACCGGGCGACTGGAGGGCCCCTGGCAGATCATGGGTCATCCCGATTTTGCAGTGGCAGCCGACACCGCCCCAAAGGCACGTTTCGAGGCCCTGCTGGTGTTGGCTGGGGCGACCGGGCCGCACGAAGCTGCCCGGGACGCCCGTAGGTTGGCGGCCATGCCGTTCGAGGATCATTGCCAACAGGTCCAGGCCCGTGGCCGCGGACTGTTTCATCGCGTCACACCCTGTCATGATAAGGCACTGACCGCCGCCTACCACTTGGCCGTGTTCACACTCAACGATCTATACGACCAGGACCACGGAGCCTACCTGGCCGCTCCGGAATTCGACCCGGGCTACACCCATTCAGGGGGGTACGGCTATTGCTGGCCGCGCGACTCCGCCGTCTGCGCCCTGACCGCCTCGAAAATCGGCCTGCACGACCAGGCCGAAGCCTTCTTCGACTGGGCTATCCGGACCCAACTCGATGACGGGCACTGGTTTCAACGCTATTGGCTGGACGGGTCACCCGCGCCGTCCTGGTGCGTGCAGGATGCCGAACTACAACTGGACCAAACCTGCGCCCTGTTGCACGCCGCAGCCATGCTGGCCGACGGGCTGGGCGATCGGCGCGACGCCTTTGTGAATCGCTTTCGTCAGTCAGCCATGCGGGCAGCCGATGCCATCATCCGGCACCTGGGCGACGACGGCCTGCACAAACCATCCGCCGATCTGTGGGAGTGCTGCTACGGAGCCTTCGCCTATACCCAAGCAGCCGTCATCGCCGCCCTGGGCGAGGGCCGACGCGTGTTCGCCACCGCGTCGGTGGACCTGGACCGGCTCCGCACCGCCCTGCTGGACAAACTCTGGGATGCCAAGCAAGGTCGCTGGGCCCGCCGCATCACACCGGAAGGTGACCTGGACACCACCATGGACTCATCCTGCTTGGGGCTGATTGAACCCTGGTGCGTGTTGGACTTGCGGCAGCGGGACGACTTTGGCCTGGCTGAACAGACGCTGGACGGCGTAGCCCAGCGGCTTATGGTGGACGTGACCGGCGGGCGGGGTGTGTTGCGCTTCGAGAACGAACACTATATGGGCGGCGGGGCGGGCTGCGTCAACACCCTGTGGTACGCCCTCTGCCGTCTGCGCCTGGCCGGGGCCTGCCCGGATAGCGACAAAGAAAGGCACACAAAACTGGCCGACGATTCCATTCGGGTCGCCCTGGCCAACACCAACCCGGTGGGTCAATTCCCCGAGCTGATACCCAAGCGGGACTTTCCGTATTGGGCGGCGCCACATGCCTGGGCGTCGTCCCTGTTCATCGAGTGTATGCTGGCCCGGCGCGAATTGGCCAACGTCAAGGCGCCGGCCTGAGGCGGGGGCTTTTCACCATTGTTTGCCCGAACACCTGGACGCCGTCGGTTGCACTTCGAAAACTACGACGCCATTCTGGCCGACGTCGATCGTCTGCATCCCGCCCATCGCACCGTAGGGAATTGGAGCTTAGCCCAAATCTGCGACCACCTGGCGGGCATCCACGATTACTCCTTGGGCGGGAGGCAAGCGGAGTTCCAAAAAGGCCGATTGTTTCGGGCGACCGTGGGCCGCATCGCTCTGCGCATCTTGTTGCGGTATGGATTCATTCCCGAACGGCAAGGCAACCTGGGTCCGCGAGAACGGATCGAATTCCAAGACGCCCGCCGGCGGTTACGGCAAAGCCTCGAGCGCATCGCCCGCCAACCCATGACGGCCATTCACCCAATCTTCGGCCCGCTAACCCGGCAGCAATGGCAACAATTCCACCTGCACCACGCCGCTCACCATTTGAGTTTCATGATCCCCCAAGGCCAATGCGGCTAGACCCCGCCGGTAGGAGAATGCCGAAGCTGTTGTTGTCTTCGGGCCGAAAGGGGATCGCTATGGGCACGTCTCACAGACAGTGGAGATTAGTTACGCGATTAAGGTCCGGGGCCACCGCCGTACTTCCAATCCCAATCGGAGGTTTTCTGGGGCTGGGCGCATCTCCAAAGATGTGGGAAGCGCGATAGTGTCCGGCAGGCGTGACTTGAATTCGGGCAATGCCATGGCGAGCCGCAGTTCGCTCAGTCGCGCTTCAGCCTCGGGATTAGTGATAACGCTGTAGTCGGAGCGAACGCCCAGCAAAGCGTTGTCGAACGCGCCGTGGTGCAAACGACAAAGCGCGAGCCCGTTCGTGACTTCGTCGGTGGACTGACCGTAGGAAACAGGGACGATGTGGGCGGCATCAACCAACTTGAGATCGCACTTGCACACTGCGCACTTGTACCGATACGCGCGTAGCACTGCCGGACGAAACTTCGCGTCGCGATAGGCACGCATTGTTTCGACCAAGTCATAACGCCGCGCGGCTTGTATCTCGTCTTCGGACTCGTCGAGGAAACTGCGTTCCTCTTCAGTGGTTGCGTCGGCCAACTTAACAACTGATGCTGAATCCCTCTCGGAGTTGTGCAACGGTAGCCCCTGTTGGACGTACCACAGCAGAGAATCGGGAGAGACTGCGACAACGACCTCAATGCCCAGCTTCGTCGGACGATGGTAGGTTGCTATCCCGACGTGATTGGCTGTTTGCAGCGTGTCAGACGTGACTTGCAGACTCGGCGATTTGCGCGAAAAACGTGTGTGCCGGCGTGGGTCCCAAAAGGCGAAAACGCCATCCTCTTCACTCCAACCGCCTAGCAGTGTGCGGCATCCGGGTTCAAGCGGGATGCCCGACACGTTGGTCATCTGGATGCGCCGCTCGTTTGCGGGCATAGGTTCAAGCGCAATCGGGCGTCTCGATGA
>JBHHVM010000009.1:0-19465 GCA_046754265.1 Phycisphaerae bacterium | reverse complement strand
CTCTACCAGCCGCGATGTCTCGATCTTGCTAGGCAACGGCGACGGGACGTTCGCCGCCGACGTTGCCTTTACGGTGGGTGATAAGCCGGTCTCTGTAGCCATCGGCGATCTGAACGGCAATGGCCATCCCGACCTGGCCGTTGCTAACAGAAACAGCGACAACATCTCGGTTCTACTAGGAAACGGTGATGGAACCTTCGCGGCCGATGTAACTTTCGGGGCGGGCGATGGACCGGTCTCTGTGGCCATCGGTGATCTGGACGAAGACGGCTATGCCGACCTAGCCGTTGCCAACGTAGTTGGCCACAACGTGTCAGTCCTGCTGAGTCACGGCGATGGGACTTTTGCCACCGATGTGATCTACGGGGCGGGCAATTTTCCTTTTCCGCGCTCCGTGGCCATCGGCGATCTGAACGGCGACGGCCATGCCGACCTGGCCGTCGCCAACTCTTCGAGCGACAACGTCCTGGTCCTGCTGGGTCACGGCGACGGGACGTTCGCCGCCCATGTGACCTACGGAGTGGGCGATGGGCCACTCTCCGTGGCCATCGGCGATTTGGACGGCGACGGGCATGCCGACCTGGCCGTGGCCAACGGCACCAGCGACAACGTCTCGGTCCTGCTGAACCGAAGCAACGCCCTCCCGATCGCCATGTGCCGGGCGTTTTCGGCTTTGGCTGACAATGACTGCTGCATTACCGTCAACGTGAGCGACATTGATGACGGCTCATTTGATACGGATGGGCTCGATGACATCGACACGCTGTGCATCACCGCGGTCGATGGCACACCGGTGCCCTGCCTGCAATCGGTTCAAGTCTGTGGTGACGGCCCGCTCAACCCTCACACCGTCACGCTGACCATCACCGACTTGGCCGGTGCAGCGGACTCGTGTGACGCCTCGGTCACCGTACTCGACTGTCCCCAGGTGGCGGCCATGGACATCCATCCGGGATCCTGCCCCAATATCTTCGACCGCATCGGCTCTGGTTCGCTGCCGGTGGCATTGCTCGGCACTGCCGAGTTCGACGTGACCCAGATCGACCAGGCCAGCCTGACCCTCTCCCGTGCCGACGGCGTCGGTGGCCTCGTGAGGCCGCGGGCGGTGTTCGACGATGTGGGCAGGCCTTTCGATACCGATGGATGCACTTGTCGCCAATTGCGCAAGGACGGCATCGTCGACCTGTCCATGAAGTTCAGGACCGACAACCTGGCGGTAACGCTTGAGCTGAAATCGGAATTGCCCGGCGCCCAGATCGAGATGCTCGTCACCGGCCTGTTAAACGACGGCCAAGCGTTTGTCGCCTCCGATTGCATCCGCATGCCTCTACCGGGAACCGGGACGACAAGGCTGCGCGTCACCGCCGGGGCCGACGATCGCTGGATCGAGGCCGCCCCGCCGGACCTGGCCCAAGAGGGTGGCGGCTTCGGCACCTTCGAACGCCTCTATCCCACCGGCTCCATTGTCACGCTGGACGCTCCCAAGAAGACGGTTAAGGGTATGGTCTTCGATGCTTGGGTCGTCGATGGCGCCAGACGTGCCAAGGGCGTTCGAACCCTTCAGTTGACCGTGGTGAACCAGGTTCACGAAGTCAAGCCAATCTACAGGCGCTCCCGGCCCCCAAGCCATCCGACGCCGGGGCGCCAGACGACTGGCGCCTCCAATGGGCTCTAGCGATCGATCGGCGGTCTGGCGATTCGGGGGACATACGCTTTGATTGTTCATGGCGAGATCAACTAGCCATTCGCACCTCGAACTCCCCCTCGTCTAACACCTCCCGATCCTTTACAATGGACCGGACGATTCGACGCGCTCCGACAGGGCGCCTCTCGAAGCCTGTCGGACCCGTTCTTCCCGATGTCGCGATATGCAATCGGCCAACAGCAGACGATGCCGACAGGCAGTGACGCTGATCCTTCTGACCGAACTGGTCTCCGCGCCTTTCGTCTGGGCTGACCCGCCAGCCGCGACGCAACCGACCGAAGAAACAACCGTCATCCAAGGCCAAGTGTTCAATCTGTTCGGCTCCGGTGTAGCGGGCGTACTTGTATTTGTGACTGGGCCTGCCGACAACCCGGAGCAGGCAGACAAGCTGGCCACGGACTCGACGGACGACGTGGGGGATTTCGAATTGCTCGTACCGGGAAAGTTGGCCGGCCAGGTCGTAATCGTGATGCAAGCCCCGGGCTACGACACGGTCACCCGCCGCATCCAGATCGATCCAGAGGACGAACTGCCGCCCTTCGTGGATGTGCAGTTGAAGGGCGCGCACAAGGTCGCCGGCACGGTCCGCGACGCTCGGACCTCCAAGCCCGTGCCCGGAGCGGCTGTGAAGGTCAGCCTGGCCTACGAGCAGTTCACGGCCCAATCCGATGCCGGCGGCGCCTTCCAGGTCACAGGCCTGCTACCCGGAGAACTCAAAGTCAAGGTCGAAGCTCCCGGCTATGCCACGGAATCCCGCTCCGTCAAGTTAACCATGGACGGGAAGAACCGTGCCGCCGCGCTGAAGCTTATGGAGTCGGACAATCCGCACCAGGGACAGGGCGTGGCTCTAAATGCTGCGGGTCAGCTCCTGGTGTCCCTCCAACCCGAGCGGATCGTGCATCTCGTAATTGTGGACGCGTCGGGTGACCCCATCGGCGGCGCCCTGGTCGAATGCCTGGAGGAAACGCGCACTGACCTGCGCAGCCTGGTCGCCGATGAACAAGGCCGGGTGACCTTCCGGGGTCTGCACTACGACACGGTCAAGCTGTCGGCCCGGCTCAGCCACGAGAGCTTTGTGTCATCGGGGGAGTTCGACCGACAAATCGAGCTTCCCAACGATGCGACTGAGTCGACCCATACCCTGACGATGCAATCAGCCGGGCGTATTGTCGGTACAGTGACTGATAAAGTCACGGGAGCGCCACTGAACGGCGCAAGGTTGACGGTGGGGGACGCATCTCAAGGCCGACCCCGACGGGCGTGGACCGATTTCGAGGGGGCTTTTGTCCTGGAAGGAGTATCCCCCGGCAAGCAGTTTGTTACCGTACACCTGGCCGGGCACGCACCGGAGCTATTTGACCTGGACGTGGCTGCTGGTGCTGACAGTACGGTCAACGTAAAACTGGGTGCGGGCCGGTCGATTCAAGGATCTGTGATTGATGAGCAAGGCAAGCCTGTGCCCAACGCTCTGATTGCGGCTCAACAATGGCGTAGCCACGCCAGCCTGGGTCTACAAGCCATGACCGATGGGCAAGGACGATTCCTCCTGGCCGACGCGCCGGCCGATGAGTTTCAGATCAGCATCCTGCGCGATGGTTTTGAGCCGTTGACAGACCAAGCGGTTCAGGCACCGGGCAGTGAGTATCGTTTCGAGTTGAAGGCCGCCGCACCGAACGACAGCATCGAATCACGCTTCAAGGTCGGCGACCAGGCTCCGGCGCTGGCGTTGACCACGGTGACCGGCCGGTCGATCAAGCTGGCAGATCTGAAGGGCCAATGGGTTATGCTGGATTTCTGGGCCACCTGGTGCGGGCCGTGCTTGGTCGAAATCCCCAACCTCAAGAAAGTGCAGAAAACCTTGGGGACGCGAAAGGATTTTCTGTTGTTGGGGATCAGCCTGGATCAGTCGGCGGGGACGGTTCGGAGGTTCGTGGCGGAGCGGAAGATCGATTGGCCGCAGTCGGCTGGGCCCGGCAGCGGGGCCGCCGACGTCGCCAATGCGTACGGTGTATCGAGTATACCGGCCACGTTTCTCATCGGCCCTGACGGTAAGATCGCCGAAGTTGACCTTCACGGGCCCAGGATGAGCCAACGTCTGATCGAGTTGCTCAAAAGCGGGGCCAGCGACTGAGCGGCCTGCAACCGCGTGTCACCCGCGCGGTAGAACCGGCTGATAGCATTTGGGGATATCTGCATGAACATCGTCGACGAGCGTATCGATCCAACCTTAGCGGCCTTGTTGCGGGCCATGGAGGCTGGCCAGGCCTCGGACCTGCACCTGGTGCCGGGGTACAGGCCCGTGTTTCGGGTTCACGGTCGCCTGGCGGGCGCTCAAGGCCCCCCGCTAGAAACCGGCCAAGCCCGGAGCATGATCGAGTCGATCCTGCCGGCCGGTGGGGCGGATCGCCTGGCTTCGCAACGCAATTTGGACTGCTCGGTGGCCTACACCCACGACGGGCGCCCGCACCGCTTTCGGGTCAACGTGTTTCATGCCCAGGCACAACTTTGTGCCTGCTTTCGCTATATTCCCGAGCAAATCCCATCGTTTGAATGGCTGGGGTTTTCAAGGGCCCTGGCCGATCGGATCACGCATCTGACCCACGGACTGGTGATTGTGACCGGTGTGACCGGTTCGGGAAAATCGACCACCTTGGCTGCAATGGTGCAACTGCTCAATGCCGAGGGTGGGTATCGCATCATCACCGTGGAAGAGCCCATCGAGTACGTCTTTCCGCCGGCCCTGCAGACGGTCATCACCCAGCGGGAAGTGGGCGCCGACGTGCCGAGTTTCGCCGAGGGGCTGCGATCTGGATTGCGCCAGGACCCGGACGTGGTGCTGGTGGGGGAGATTCGCGACCGGGAGACCGCCCAGATGGCGCTGTCAGCCGCGGAGACGGGGCATTTGATTTTGACCACCCTTCACACCCAGGACGCCAAGGGGGCGGTGACCCGGCTGACCGATTTGTTTCCGCATGACGTGCAGGATGACGTGCGCACGCAATTGGCGCTTTCGCTGCGCTATGTGATTGCTCAGCATCTGTTGCCCAACAAGGTCGAGGGTCAAAAGCGGGCGTTGGCGCTGGAAGTCATGGGTTCCAATCACGCCGTGCGGGCGGCCATTCGCGATGGGAAGATTCAGGCCTTGGAGTCGGCCATCCAGATGGGTAAGAAGGACGGCATGCTGACACTGGATGACAGCCTACACCAACTGTTGGCTGGTGACCGCATCACTTCGGAGACGGCTTTGCGGTTTTCCAAGGATCCAGAGCATTTCGCGGGGTAGGTCAACACCCCGAGTAAGAGGCCCCTGGGATACCTATCTCTGGGCTGACATCGCTGTGGTTGGCGGCGGGGCGCCCTTTCGACACACGTTAGTCCAGCCGGCTGGGGCGGCGCTCCTTTCTGCGAAGGCGGGCCCGTCAGAGTCCCCCACTTGGTCTGGGTGACCGCACTGGGACTCCATGCAAACAGCTCACCTTACGGCAAGCAAGCCGGAACCTCGTTGAGAGGCACACTGAAGAAAAACCGAATCTGAGAAGCGTCTCCGGTAGTGATGCCAGCGGCAGTGTCATAATCCCACTGGGCACCTGAAATACAGGCCGTGGTGCCGAAGAAGAACCGCGTTTGAGAAAAGTCGCCCGTGGTCACGTGCGTGTTGCGGTCCTGGTCACCGGGCAAGTTCTGGATACAGACGCTAGCCGTATTGTCCAAAGTAATCTTGCACGCATTATTGCTCGGCAGGGCTGGGGCGAAGGTAACGTTCACAGTGGCACCGACGACCGACGCAACCGTGGCCGAAGCCGTGTGGTCGGTTATAGCACCAAGGTTGTCGATGCAATCCACCGACGTGACCGTCACAGCACCGGCGGGCGCCGGCATGAGATCGATCTCGATGTCAGTGCCTTGCTGTTGCCGGTTTTCGATATTGCCGCCGGTGTCATTTGGAGGTACGGCCAGATTCAGGCCCAGCCGGCCACAGTCGTGCTGCTGGTAACTGCGTGCCGCCGTCGCGATGGCAGACGTACACTCAAACTGAGAAATGGCGACGTTGTCGAAAAACACGTCGGTGATTTCGTTGGAGAAGCTGCTGGCATTGTTGTATCCGCCCACCGCCAACTGGTGAGTGCCGGTGGCCATCGCAGGGAGCACGAAACTTGCGTTGCGCCAACCCGTATCCATAGCCGTATCCGGCAAGTTGCCGTCACCCTCGAATTGATGCAGGTAATCGTTGCCGTTCAAACCGATCAAGACTCCGTCCACGCTAATCAGCGCTTGAGCAATCTCCCCAGGCTCATAAAACCCGGCCATCAACAATCGGTACGACAAATCGATCTGCATATCCGCCGGGCCACCGGTGACGTCAAAATCGATCGTCCAACCTCCGGACATTTCCGTGGCCACAGCCCCTCCCATGGTCGCGTGCAACCCGCCGCCGGCTTGGCCGCCGGCCGGATCGAAAACACCGTCGATAAACGCGTCCGGATTCTCGGTCCCTCGAAACAGACCGTCGGAATAGACGAAACTGCCCGCACTGGCGTCAAATGTTTCGGTCAAGGTCGGCACCAAATCGCCCACCACAGCCGAGAACACCGTCGCCGGGGCGCCGGTAGGTTCCGTCACCGTCCCCCCGCCGTCGCCTTGGGCACTGACATAGAATTCCGGCATATCCGTGCAAAGCGCCGCCGGCAGCGAGGCCTGAAAGAGAATCCCCCCCTGCGGCACCAACGGCGCGGTCAGGAAAGTGCCCCCGTCGTAGCGATAATGCAGCGTCGCACTGCCGGCCACCAGCATCTCCTCCAAGTCGGTGATCTCCACGTCGAAATTGGTGACCACTCCGGGCACCACCGACGTCGGCGCGCCGTTCGGAAGCACGATCGCCAGAGGACCTTGCGGGCCCAACACAAAGTCCTGATCCGAGATGTCGAAGAAAATGTTATTCGATCCCTGCACCCGAACGCGGGCCGCCGTGGTCTGGTTGCCCGGCGGCACGACCACCGACGCCGCCCCATCGTTGGGCGTGCCCGCCAACAAGACGATCGGGTAGGTCAGACCTCCATCCGTCGACAATAGAATATCCACAGTTGCCGCATTGATCGGCGGAAAATCCGTGCTCGCCACGTCCCACGTAACATCGCCGATGCTGGCCCAGGCCTCGGTCCCGTTGTTGGGAGAGGTCACCAGGAACGGACCGGCTCCGCTCGCCACCGTCACGGTCATGTCGTCAAAAGCCGTCCCGCCGTTGCCGGCCACGTTGTCTCTGACCGTCACGCGAAAGACCATATCGCGGGTCGTTGTGGGGAGTTTTTCGCCCAACGGAAACGTATTGCTGATCAGGTTGCTAAGCCGCGGGATGTACCGATTGTTTTCGCTGACCGGCGGCCAGGCTCGAACCAAGGGAATCTGGCCATCGTCCGGAGCCGTCAGCGCCGCCTGCGGGCCAAGGTCACGTTCCTCCCATGAGTAAGTGATGGGGTCCAAGTCCGGGTCGCTACCGCTGGCGGTCAATTCAAATGGTGTGCTTTGCGGAATGGTGAAGTTCGATCCAGCACTGACAATCGGATCGGTGTTGGCGGTTGCGGACACGACATCGCACGTAGCCAGGAATCCGGTCATAAAATTCCGGATCACGCGAATGCTCTCGTGGTGATAGAAGGGGTCCGGAGTGCTTTGAATGTTATCCGCGCTGCAGATGCCGGGGTAGGCCATGATGGTCGACCCGCTGCCCGGTTCGTAGGCTGTGGACCCTGTACGATTGGAGCCACAGTTCCCGTTAAGGCCGTTAAACGTATGGGGCGAGCCGAATTGGTGGCCCATCTCGTGAGCCACCAGCAATTCATAGCGGCTTCCCATGGGGAATGCGGACGTCGATACGCCTTGAGCCTTGTTGGATCTGCATACACTGGACAGAAAGGCCACGCCGGAGAAGCCGCCGCCAATGGTGCCAAAAGCATGGCCTTGGTCATAATTGGCGCTGCCTATGACGGAGTCGAGAGCGGCCTGGTTCTCGGCGAGCATGGCACTGGGATTACCGTTGCTGTAAGGGTCGGTGACCGGGTCGGTGTAAACGATCAGGTCGTTGTTGGCGATCAGTTCCAGATGCATGCCCAATTCGACTTCGGTGATTTGATTGACTCGATTCATCACCGTCACGATGGCGGCCAGGCCCTCGGCTACGGTTGGCGCGCCTGCACTGTGAAAGGCGGTATACTCACCGGTGGCTCCGACTGCCAAGCGGTGGGTCATCAATGTTGTGGCCACCAGTCGGTTACTTTGTGCCTCGCCCGAGGGAGCCGGCGCGCCTTGGGCGTCGTCCTTCACCAGGCAATGCCAAAAACCGTCAATCCTTTGGACATCCTGGCTTCGATAGCTGACGTAATGCACCGTGTCGTGTTTGATGTAGGGGTCGATCAAAACCCATCCACGCGGCGAGATGATCTGCGCGTGAAACCCGGCCGGTGTCCGGTCAAAGCGAACAGTGGCGGAAGGGTCGTCGATGCCTACCCCCAAGTAGGTCCTGATCTGCGGATACTTGGCAGCCAAGACGGGGTGCATGACCGGCGCTTCGACGAAGCTGAATCGGGCGTAACGACCATCGGGCATGGGGAAGGAAACCTCGGAGGGAGCCGTTCGAGCCTCTTCGGTATACTGATGCGGCGCCGTCGCCAGCAGGTCGTCCAGTGCTGTGACATCCAATTCCATCGCCTGGAATTGGCCCACCTTGGTCACGACTTCGCCATCCAAGGCGGTTAAGGCCCCCCGATCCATACCCACCCAAACGCCGTCGTCCGATACGGGCAACACGCTTTGCCGCTGCCCGGCCATGGATCGGTTCGCGACGACAAACAACAGTAAACAGCCAACTATCGACCAGCGCCCTGTACCATGCAACATGATATTCCCCAACCTTTTGCGTAAAACAAACTGACGACGACGTCCCTAAGCACCCATCCCGAACAACAGGAGGGGGCCAGACGGATTCACCACACTATGCCGTAATCCATTAGCATAGCTATCTTCACCGGGATTCTCCGTTCACCGAGCTTTCGTTTATCGTATCAGATGAAGCCAATCGATTCCAGCGGGAATCGGGTCCCCGCCATGGATTCTGCCCATCTGGCTGCTCCAGCGTGCCCTTTCCGCCTCTGCCAGGCCCCAGGACAGCGATTCCGGCACATTTTCCCGTAACGTCACCCCATGCCCCAATCGAATCCTCGACGTGGCGCTTGCTCGTCGATGCTGCCAGTGCCTCTTTTGCCCGGCCACCAATGCCTCGACGCAGAGTAAGATCAATTCGCACGAGCTCTGTTCCGGCGCGCCGGGTTTGACATCTTCGTAGCCAGCCAAGGGTTCACGGGCACAGTGTCGTAACACGACCAACAGGGCGTCCAGCGCAACGATCAGCCTGACTGGGAGATCCGGGACAAAGCCGAGTCACCGGTGATGTGAACCGGAGTCCTATTCCTCAAAGAGCTTCGCCGAGAATGGGTCAAGCGCCGCCCTGCCATCTTCTGTTCGTCTGACACGTCTTGGTCGTATCTGAAGCCAAAGCTCTTGGAGGACTGGGTCGCCTGCTGGGTCTATGGGGACTGGAATTCGCGGCCCGTTGGTGCTGGAGTCGGGGCTGGGTAGTATCCGGCAGGGTTGGGCGTCAGAAGATGTGTTGGGGTGCATGGTGGCTTGTTCGGGGGGCTGGCCCGTCGTAAGATCGGGCGGGGATCGTTCAATAGAAGGTGGGCCTGGGCCCCGGGACCGCTCCCATGACCGACATGGATCGTCAAATCAAGGCCACGCAGCGACGGCTGTGGATCAATGCGTGGTTGGACCTGACATGCTGGGCTCTGACCGGTGCGTCCGGGGCGTTCGCAGCCGTAGTGGTGGGTGATCGGCTGTTCGACCTGGGTTGGCCCTTGGGTTGGATCGCCCTTTGGCTGACTGGGGCGGGGCTGTTCATAGCCACGTGCTGGTCAGTGGTTACCCGGGCTTCGGAACAACGAGCGGCCGCTGCCCTGGACGAGGCCGCCGGATTGCGTGAGCGCATCAGCACGGGCCTGCACTGCCGCACGACGCTGCAACACGACCCGGACCCCTTTGCCCAAGCCGTGGTGTCCGATGCCGAACGCACCAGCCGGCTGGTCACGGTCCGGATGCACATCCGACTGCGGGCGCCCTTCGCCCTGGTGTATGCCGGGTTGGCTTGCACAGCCGCGGCGCTGCTCCTCCTGCTGCCGGCCGGCCTGTTGATCGATGATGCGGTCGATGCGGCACGCGACAACGGGGTGGAGGTTCGCCGCACCCAGGCCCAGGTCAAGAAGCGTTTCGACAAGATCAAGAAGGTCGCCCAGACCAACCCCGCCCTCAAAGAGTTGAAAGAAAAACTCGAAGCCCCGGATCAAGGCCCACAGGCAGGGGTGCAAACACCTGAGTCGGTCCGCAACGAAGCCCTCAAAAAGATCGACAAACTCAGCGACGCCCTTCGCGAGCAGCAAAAGAGCGAGCGGTTCAAGACCCTGCAGCGGATGAAGAAAACGCTGCGCGGCCTGAAAGCACCAGCCAACGCCAAGACCCCGGTGCAAAAACTGACCAAGGCCTTGGCCGAAGGGAACCTCAAGGTAGCCCAGGAGCAGATCAAGACGTTGCAGGAGCAACTGGCCAAGCTCAAGTCGCCCGAGGATGCTCAAAAACTGGCCCTGACCAAGAAGCAACTGGAAGCGCTGGCCAAGAAACTGTCCAAGCTCTCGGATAACAAGCGCCTCAAACAGCAGTTGCAGCAATCCGGCTTGAAAAAAGAGGACATCGAGCGGATGCTGCGCCACCTGAGCAAGAAAGACCTGGACCAGGCCCGCAAGCAGCTTCAGAAAAAGGGCCTGAGCCAAAAACAAATCGACAAGCTCCTCAAACAACTCCAACAGCAGCAGCAAAACAGTGCCATGGCCCAGAAAATGGCCCAGGCCATGAAGCAAGCAGCCGACGCTGCGGCAGCAGGTCAATCGGATCAGGCTTCCCAAATGTTGCAGGGCGCGGGCGATCAGCTCAGCGAAATGGAAATGATGGAGCAGGAAATGGCCCAGATCGATTCCATGTTGGCCGAATTACAGTCAGCCTCGAATGACCTGGACGCGTGCGGCCGGTGCGGGGGCAAGGGCTGCTCTTCCTGTCAAGGCACCGGGCAGGGGCAAAGTGGCGGCATGGGGAAATTGGGCCAAGGGCGCGGCGGACGCGCCACCGAACAACAGACCGCCACCCGATTCAAGACCCACCGCCAGAAGGTTCAAACCACCAAGGGCCGAATCATCGGCCAGTTCCTGGTCGACGGTCAGCAAGTCAAAGGCGACGTCAACAGCGAATTCGTCGAGGTCCTTTCCGCCGAGCAACGCGACGCGACCGATCTGATCCACCGCGACCGCATCCCCAGGCAATATCACAAATCGGTCCGCGATTACTTTTCGTCGGTGCAAGAACAAATCGGGGCGGACGCGTCGAAACCCGAAGCGGTCGAATCGGCGGAGTCGTCCGATTCAACCGGTGGCGGGCAGTGACGGCATCTCCATTCAACGATCCACCCAATATGCCCCATGCAAAGGCGCTATTTCCAGCAAGGTGGTGTCGCCTTTGGGGTGCCCTGGCCACGCTTGCGTGGCCATGCGGATTGCGACGAACACCATCTCGAAAGCCATGCTCACGCAAGCGTGAACATGGCACCTGCCAAGGAAAAGCGCTGCCAACTTTCATGCAATTGGCATTAGCCTGGACGATCCTGCTCGCCGTGGCATCGGCCCTAATCGGCTGCGGCGACCGCGATGCCCTGATCCTCTATTGCAGCGTAGACGAGACGTTCGGCAAAATGGTTTTGGACCGCTTTGAGCGGACCACCGGTCTGAAAGTCGAGGCGGTCTATGACACCGAAGCCGGTAAGACCACCGGTTTGATCTCTCGCATCCGCGCCGAAGCCGACAGGCCCCGGGCCGACGTGTTCTTCAGCGGCGAGGTGTTCCACACGGTGTTGATCGCCCGCGAAGGTCTGCTCGAACCCTATGCCCCGAAAACCGCCGGGGACATTCCCGTCCGTTTCAAGGACCCCCAAGACCGCTGGACCGGCATAGGCCTTCGAGGCCGGGTTGTGGCTTTCGACACCAAGTTGACCCCGCCCGAAGCGCTCCCCGCTCGTTGGGAGCAATTGGCTGAACCCGCCTTTGCCGCCAAAACGGCTTTCGCCAATCCGCTTTTCGGCACCACCTCCGGGCACGTCGCCGCCATGTTCGCCCTGTGGGGCTCCGATCGGGGCCGGGCCTTTCTATTGGGATTGCGCGACGGCGGCGCCAAAATGGAGGCCGGCAACAGCAGCGCCGTCCGTAGCGTGATGGCTGGACGGGTCGCGCTTTGCATGACCGACACCGACGACGTTCGCGTGGCCCGCCAGCATACTCCCACCCTGGATCAGCGCTTCCTGGATCTGGGCGACGGGGGAACGCTGTTTATCCCTACCACCGTGGCCCTGATCAAAGGCTGTGCCCATCCCGAATCGGCCCGCCGGCTGATCGACTTTTTGGTCTCGGCCGAAGTGGAACGACTGCTCGCCCGAAGCGCCTCGGGCAACATCCCGGTCAGGGCTGACCTGCGCAAAGAGCTCGGCTTGACCCTGCCCCCGACCACCCAACTGTCTTATGATCGCATTGCCGACGCCCTGCCGGTCTCCACCCGGGCCGTCCGCGAGATTCTGATTCGGTGAAACGATGGCCAAGATCAGCCCTGCTGCTGGCGCCCGGGCTTGTGCTTTTCCTGTTGACGCTGCTATGGCCCATCGCGGCGCTGTCGGCCCGATCCTTCTCGGCCGGCACGACGCCCGAAGCGGTCCACCTGGTCGAGGTTCGCTTGTGGCTCTTGTTCGGCAAGAGTCTCCTTCTGTCACTCATCGCCGCCGCCTCGGCCATTATGCTAGCCATACCTGCCGTGTTTGTCGTTGGCCGGCTTGGGCGGTTGAGCGCCGCCCCAGCCCTCGGAGGCATGTTGCTGGCCCCCCTGCTGTTACCGCCCATGGTCTATGCCTTCGGTTGGCAGCGGGCCGGTCTGGATGCGTGGCCGCCGGTCGTCGGAGTGGTCTGGGTTTGGACCTGTTGGTGCTGGCCCATACCGGCCATGCTCATCGGCGCGGCTTGGGCGAAATCAGGTCGGGCCGCGTACGAAGCCGCCCTACTGGTGACCTCACCGCTTCGAGCTTTTGTCGGCGCCGTCTTGCCCACGCTGGCCCGGCCCGTGCTGGTCGCCGCCGCCATCCTGATGGTCCTGTTCACCGGCGAATACAGCGTGCCCCACGCCTGGGGCGTTCCGGTACTGGCCACCGAGTTGCTGGGCTGGGCCGCCCAATCCGCCAACCCCGCCGACGTGCTTTGGCCGGCCATGCCGCTGATCGCATTCACCTGGCCGGCGCTGGGCCTGGTTGTGTGGTTGGGGAAAAGACACCTTCTGGCACCCCCCGAGGAGACCGACGCCCCTCCGCCAATCCAGCCACGGTTCGCCGTCATCGTCCCCGCCCTGTTGGCCCTGACCGTGGCTGTGCCTCTTGGCAATCTGATCGTCCGCATCGGTGGATGGCACCTGATGGACGACGCATTGGCCGTCTACCGCCGCGAATTGTTCGCGTCGTTGGGCACGGCCGTACTGGCCGGTGTCATCGCGGTGTTGATGGGCCTGTCGCTGAACATTTCGCTGCGGGTGCGCCGCGTGGCCATGCCTGTTGCCCTGCTGGTTGGCGTGCTGCCCGGCGCCCTGATCGGCCAAGCGGTATTGACCGCCTACCAGCCGGTGTGGTTTATCTACAACTATTGGCCGCTGATGCTGATTGGCTACGTGGCCCGCTACGCCTGGATCGGCTTGCTGGCTGCCTGGCTTGTCGAAAGCCTGTCCGGCCACCATATCGTGGACCAGGCCCGAACCGACGGGGCGAACGAACCGCAGATCTGGCTGCGGCTTCGCTATGCTCCCAACATCGCCCTGCTGTTGTGCGCCGCCGGCGTGGTGACGGGGATGGCGCTGTCGGACGTGGCCGTCGGAACGCTACTGGTAGTCCCGGGCATCGGCCCCATCTCAGCCATTCTGCTGGAAAAGTTCCACCGGCTCGAAGACGGCATGCTCGTGGCACTGAGCCTCTGGATGGTGGTCGCCGCCCTACCGGCAGCCGTGCTGGCCTGGTTGACCTTACGCCTTCAGAGCCGAGGCGTGTCCCATTGATTCCTCTGCTGCCGACCCAACAAGCTGGACGCCCAGCCTACCTACCGCGCCGGAATATCCTTGCATGCACGTACTTGTTGTGTTTTTGTGGGGCAATGGCCGGCTGCAAACCTCCGCCGTTGACACCCAATGGCGTGGTCGGCGTATTCGGCGGGGTCGGCCTGGGCAACGGCGAGTTCAGCTATCCCCGGGCCATCACCGTCGGGCCCGCCGGGGACGTCTACATCGTCGACAAATCGGCCCGCATCCAACGTTTTGACCCCGACGGAACCTTCGAGTTGGCCTGGCGCACACCTCAAAAACAGGCCGGCAAGCCCGTCGGGCTGACCGTCCACCCCGATGGCCGGGTGTTTGTGGCTGACACGCACTATCATCGCGTCCTCATTTACGAAGACGAAGGGACGCTGCTCGACCAATTCGGCGAAAACGGAATGGGTGACGGGCAGTTTCAGCTTCCCACCGACGTGGCCGTCGACGCCGACGGCTTCATCTACGTCAGCGAATACAACGGCAACGACCGCATCACCAAGTGGGCACCCGACCTGACCTTCGTCGCCCAGATCAGCCCGCCCCTGATCGTCGGAATCGACCTCAAGCGCCCGGCCGGGATCGATATCGACGCGGAGCAAACCCTTTGGGTCGCCGATGCCTGCAACCACCGCATCATCCGCATGAGCCGTGACGGGCAGATCCTGACCGTCTTCGGAGAAATGGGCGACGGCATCGGGCAACTTCGCTATCCGTATGATATAACGGTCGCGACCGACCAGACGCTGTGGGTCTGTGAATACGGCAACAACCGCTTGCAGCAGTTCGACAAGACGGGCCGATCCCTGGCCACCTGGGGCGGACCGGGGCGCGACCTGGGCCGATTATCATCCCCTTGGGGCGCAGCCATCGGAAAAGATGGCCGGATATTCGTCGTGGATTCCCTCAACAGCCGCGTGCAGATCATCGAACCATGACCCCGCTACTGACCCTGGCCAGCCTTTCGTTTGAAAAGCCGCAGTGGCTGTGGTTGTGCCTGCTCATTCCGGTGTTGGTCGCGCTGTCTTTACGCTCTTTGGCCGGGTTGGACCCCATGCGCCGGGTCCTGTCACTCGCCTTCCGCTCCCTGGTCATCGTCATCCTGGCGGCCTGCTTGGCTGAGGTGGTCAAGGTTCGCAAGAACGACGACCTGACCGTCATGTTCCTCATGGATCGGTCGCACAGCGTCAAGGGCCGGCTGCAATCCCAAGAACAATATATCCGCGACGTGTGCCGGGACATGCCCGCCGAGGACCGCGTCGGGGCCATCGATTTCGCCCGCGGGGCCTACCTCGAACAGTTGCCCATGCGCGGCGGCTATCATCTGGACCCGGGCCGACTGCCGGAAATGCCCAACAAGGACCGCACCGACATCGCCGGGGCCATCCGCCTGGCCATGGCCATGTTCCCCCACGACACGGCCAAGCGCATCGTCATCCTTTCCGACGGCAACGACAACATGGGCGACGTGGTCACCGAAGCCCGCCGGGCCGCCGCCGACAAAATCGCCATCGACGTAGTCCCCTTGTGGTACGAACACCGCAACGAGGTTTACTTCGACCGCATGGTAGCACCCACCAACGCCGAAGACGGCGAACAGGTCCCGGTTCGCATGATGCTTCACTCCCTGCGGCACACCACCGGCACGCTCGAACTGTATCACAACGACGAGCGGGTTCCGCTGCCCGACGAATCGGCCCGCGTCGAACTGGCCCCGGGCAACAACTCCTTCGTGATGAAACTTCCCGTCCACGGCGGGGGCCAACACCGCTTCAGCGCGGTTTTTCGCCCCGACGATCCGCAAGCGGACACCATCGTCGACAACAATCGGGCCGAAGCGTTTTCGGTCGTCGCCGGCAAGGGCCGGGTGTTGCTGCTCAGCGGTAACGAGCTGCACGACCAGCGCCTGGTCGACGCCCTCCGTAGCGAAAACATCGACGTCGAAATGCTCAGGGCCGAGGACCTTGAGCTGACCCTGGGTCTGCTCATGCGCTACGCCTGTGTCATCCTGGCCAACGTGCCGGCCAATACCTACACCGAAGACCAGCACGAGAACCTGGTCAACTACGTTCGCAACCTGGGCGGCGGGCTTATCATGACCGGCGGTGACGAGGGCTTCGGGGCCGGTGGCTGGATCGGATCGCCCCTCGAAGCGATCATGCCGGTCAGCTTCGAGATCAAACACAAGCGCGTCCTGCCTCGCGGGGCCCTGGTCTTGATCATGCACTCCTGCGAGATTCCCCGCGGCAACTTCTGGGGCAAAGAGGTCGCCAAAAAGAGCGTGGATACCATCAGCTCACGCGATTACATCGGCGCTTTGGCATGGAGTTGGTCGTCCGGCGGCGAGAACTGGGAAGTGCTTCTTCAGCTTGCCACCAATAAGGCGGCCATCAAAGCCCGCATCGACCAAATGAACATCGGCGATATGCCGGACTTTGACACCACCATGCAGTTGGCCTTGAATGGCCTGCAAGCCACCGACGCAGCCCAGAAGCACATTATCCTGATTTCCGACGGCGACCCCTCCCCCCCGCGGCGCAGCATCCTGACCGGCATGAAGAACAGCAAAATCACCTGCAGCACCATCGGCATCGGATTCGGTTCGCACGTCAAGGAGGGACCGCTACGCGACATCGCCAAAACCACCGGCGGCCGGTATTATGCGTGCCGCAATCCGCGGACCTTGCCGCAGATTTTCGTGAAGGAGTCCAAGGTCGTCCGCCGCCCGTTGATCATCGACAAGCCTTTTCAGCCGCAGGTTCTTTCCGCCGACAGCGACTTAATGCCCGGCATGATGTCAACCGGTGACATTCCCCCGCTGGGCGGTCTGGTGCTGACCTCACCGAAACAAGACTCTCGCGTGCAGATGCCCCTGGTCCGCTCGACCAAAGACGGCATGGATCCGGTGTTGGCCCACTGGCAGGAGGGGCTGGGCAAAGCGGTCGCCTTCACCAGCGGCTACTGGCCCCGATGGGGCCAACAATGGACCTCTTGGCCCGCTTTTTCCAAACTTTGGGCCCAGATCGTTCGCTGGACCATGCGACAGGACCCCGCCTCCGATTTCGAGACCTATACCCGCATCGAGGGGGACACGGGCCGAATCGTCATCGAAGCTCTGGACAAAGATGCCGGCTTCCTAAACGCCTTGACCCTTAGGTCCAACGTGGTGCAACCTGATGGCACAGCCCTACCCGTTCAATTCACCCAAACTGCGCCGGGCCAATACGAAGCCACATTTCCCGTCGATCAGACGGGCCAATACATTGCCAGCGTCGACGTCCGCCGCTTCGATCCCGAATCAGGCCGACACGAGCGCGTCGGATTCATCGATACGGGCGTAGCCATTCCTTTTTCCCCCGAGTTTCGTGAACTGGCCACCAACGAAGCCCTGCTCCGGCAGGTGGCTGAGCTGACCGACGGAAGGGTCCTGGCCATGGACCCGGCGCT
Source organism: Phycisphaerae bacterium (assembly GCA_046754265.1). GTDB lineage: Bacteria > Planctomycetota > Phycisphaerae > UBA1845 > UBA1845 > OFTM209. The sequence continues at coordinate 2,061 of JBHHVM010000009.1, read as the reverse complement.
GGATAAGGTTTTCTCGCACGATCTGCCCACCACCGTGTCGCGCCGCCCCGCGTGGGACTGGACCCTGGCCTGGCTGTTGCTGCCGCTGTTCCTGCTGGACGTGGCCATGCGCCGCCTGGCCAGTTGGTTGGCGTTTTCATTGTGCGTCGAGGCTGTCGTCATCGTCTTTATGCTCTGGGGCCTGGACATCATTCACGGATCGCTCATGGGCGTCATCGGCGTGCTCATCCTTGCCGAACTCATCGGCTGGTCCATCCGCTGGCGCTCCATCGGTCCGACCATCGACGCACTGACCCATACTGTCACCGTCCTGGGCCATGCGGGTCAACGCAGCGAAGCCTCGCTCGAACACCTCAAGGACACCCGGGCCCAGGTCCAACAGGAGCGCATCGCCGCCGGGGAATCAAGGGCCCAGATGCCAACACCTGACGCTACCGCCCGATTCGACGTGGGCGATCAAGAAGGCAGCCGACCCGCAGCCAACCTGCAAGAGCAACTCGGCGGGGCCGAAGCCGGCAGCCCCCTCGAGCCCAAACGCCGCACGCCCGGGGCCGATCAAGCGAAGGAGCAGGACCAGGATTTGACGTCCCGGTTATTGAAAGCCAAACGCCGAGCGCGAAAAGATATCGACGACCAAAAGGAATCGTAGGGTTCGCTATGCGAACCGAGAATCGGAGATAACCATGCCCGAATCCAAGAACATCGACGCCGAGAAACTTGCGGCCCAATTCCGCGACATTTTTCTTCGCGTCAAATCGGAAGTCGGCCAGGCCATCGTCGGCCACGATGAAGTGGTCGAAGGCGTGTTGACCTGCCTTTTCATCGGCGGTCACGCCCTGATTGAAGGCGTCCCGGGCCTGGGCAAGACCTACCTGATCCGCACGCTGGCCCAAGCCCTGCAACTGGATTTTTCGCGCATCCAGTTCACGCCGGACCTCATGCCGGCCGACATCATCGGCACCAACGTGGTTCACGAAGACCGCGAAACGGGCAAACGCCACTTCGAGTTTCAGAAGGGCCCGCTGTTTGCGCAAATGATCCTGGCCGACGAGATCAACCGGGCCACGCCCAAGACCCAGTCGGCCATGCTCGAAGCCATGCAGGAGCACAGCGTCACGGTGGGCGGCCAAAGCTACCGGCTCGAAGAGCCCTTCTTCGTCATGGCCACCCAAAACCCCATCGAGCAGGAGGGCACCTATCCCTTGCCCGAGGCCCAGTTGGACCGTTTCTTCTACAAGCTGGTCGTCGAGTATTCGAGCAAGAGCCAACTCAAGACCATCCTGGACCGCACCACCACCGGCCATAAGCCCAAGATCAGTCCGATCATGACCGGCCCGCAGATCGTTGAAGCTCAGAAGTTGGTTCGCCGGGTCATTATGGCTCCGCACGTGCAGGACTATGCTTTGCGCTTGGTGCTGGCCACGCATCCGGGCGGTCAATACGCCGTCGAAGACACCAACCGTTACGTCCGCTGGGGCTCCAGCCCGCGCGGAGCGCAGGCTGTTTCGCTGGGTGCCAAGTTGCAGGCGCTGCTGGATGGCCGATTCAATGCCAGCTTCGCCGACGTCCAAAGAGTCTACCGACCGGCCCTGCGTCACCGAGTTTTGCTGAACTTCGAAGGCGAGGCGGAGGGTATCAACACCGACGACGTGTTGGATAAGATCGTGGACAAGACGCCGACCATGGCTGAGGCGGAGGCTGGTGCGAGAGCATGATGCTGGTGCGCCCATGACTAGCGCCGCAACGCAGCCCGCTGCTGATCTGCTGGACCCGGACTTCATGGCCCGGTTGGAACGGCTGCAGTTCATATCGCGCAAGATTTTCGCCGGGAAAATGCGCGGCGAGCGGCGCAGCAAACGTAAAGGTGAAAGCGTCGAGTTTGCCGACTATCGGCCCTACGTGGCCGGCGACGATCTTCGCTTCCTGGATTGGAACATCTATGCTCGGCTGAACCGGCTGTTTCTGAGACTTTTTCTGGAAGAAGAGGACCTGCACATCGGCGTGCTGCTGGATACGTCCAAGAGCATGGACTGGGGCAAACCGTCCAAGGGCCATTACGTC
>JBHHVM010000008.1:0-19475 GCA_046754265.1 Phycisphaerae bacterium | reverse complement strand
GTGCGAATCGGCGCCATGGCCCCCGACTCTTTGGCCAGCATCACCTTGCGGTACAGCTTCTCGTCCACAAAGGGGCCTTTTTTTTGCGATCGGGCCATTGGGCCGTTCCTCCAAGCCGACCGGCCCAACGTCACCGGGCCAAGCGGTCAGCTAATCTCTTGCGACTACTTCTTGGGCAGCACCAACTGCCCGTAACGCTTGCTCTTACGCCGACGCAAGATACGGCGGTTGGAAACCTTCTTTCGATTTCGCGTCCGCCCACCCTTGGCCGGCACCCCGGTCCGGCTGCACGGATGACGGCCACCGTTGGATCGGCCCTCTCCACCGCCCATGGGGTGGGCGACAGGGTTCATGGCCTTGGCTCGGGCATGCGGACGCCGGCCCATGTGCCGCTTGCGCCCGGCTTTGCCGAGCTTGACGCCCATGTGCTCAACGTTGCCCACCTGGCCGATGGTCGCCCGGCATTCCACCCGAACCTGCCGCATCTCTCCTGAAGGCATCACCAACGTCGCCCAATTGCCTTCTCGGGCCAACAAACGGGCCGACGACCCGGCACTGCGGACCATTTTGCCGCCCTGCCCGGCATTCAACTCGATGTTGTGAACGTCCATGCTCACCGGAATGTTCTTCAGTGGCATGGCGTTGCCCGCTTTGGGCTCCACGTCCGGACCGCTTTCGATCACCTCGCCCACCGTCACTCCCGCGGGGGCCAGGATGTAGCTCTTTTGCCCGTCTGCGTATTGCAGCAAAGCGATATGGCAAGTGCGGTTGGGGTCGTACTCGATGGCCACCAGCTTGGCGGGGCAGTCATCTTTGCGGCGCTTGAAGTCGATGATTCGATAGATCCGTCTGGCGCCGCCGCCCCGATGCTTGGCCGTAATCCGTCCATGATGGTTTCGGCCACCGTGGCGGACCAAGCGCTGGGTCAACGACTTTTCGGGCCGCTTCTTCGAGTCGGTCAACTCGGCGTAGTCGTTGACCGACGACTGACGGCGACCCGGCGACGTTGGCTTGTATTTCTTGACGCTCATCGTTTCGTTCGCCGCGGTCTTACCGGCGGCCCATACCTAACCGGTCAAAACAGATCGATGTGGTGCCCTTCACGCAACACCACCACCGCTTTTTTCCAATTTTTAGTCTTGCCCGTCTTGAAACGGACCCGGCGGGCCTTGCCCTTGCGGTTGCAGGTCCGAACCTCCAACACCTTGACGCTGTAAAGCTTTTCCACGGCCTGGCGAATCATCGGCTTGGAGGCTTCGGGGTGGACCTCAAAAGCATACGAGCCGCCCCGGGCCGGCATGGTCCGCGTGGGCCCGAAAGCCTGCTGACTTTGATGCGTGCCCTTCTCGGTCACCAACGGTCGTTTGACGATGTTGTAAATATCCATGGCCGATGATTTACTCGCTGGAACCGCCGTTGCTTGGGCGACAGGTCACCGGATCGGCCACCAAGGCCTCAAAAGCCGGCTTGGTCAGCACCAACGACTTGCGGCACAGAATCTCGTAAGCGTTGAGCTCCCGCAGCAGCTTGATCTCCGTCTTGGGGATGTTTCGGGCACTCTTGACCACGTTGGCGTCAGGTTCACCCAAAGCGACGACGCAACCCCGGCTCGCTCCGACGCCGCTCAGCAATTGAGCCATGGTCTTGGTCTTGGGCGTCTCAAAGGTCAGGCCCTCAACCACCACGGCGTTTTGTGACACGATCTTCGCCAAAATGGCATTGTTGCGGGCCAGCCGCCGCATTTTGACCGGCAGCGTCCGGCTGTGATTCTGCTTGCCCTTGGCAAACGCCACCCCGCCGCCGCGGCGAACCACGGTGCGGATGGCCCCCATGCGGGCGTTGCCGGTGCCTTTTTGCCGGTACAGCTTGCGGGTGGACCCCGAAACCATACCTCGGCTCTTGGTCGCCGACGTGCCCTGACGCTGATTGGCCTGGTAAATGACCACCGCCTGCTTCAACAGCGGAGGCCTGACCTTGCCGCCCAGAATCTCCGCATCGATCTCCACCGATCCGGTCTTGCTGCCACTCATGTCGTAAACGGGTACTTGCAGCATGGTCTGTCGCTTACTCGATTACCGCCTGTCGTATACACACCAGCCCGCCATTGGGACCGGGCACGCTGCCCTTGACCACCAGCAGGTTGTTTTCCGGATCCACCGACACCAACTCCTGATTGCGGGCCGTTCGACGAACGTTGCCGTATTGGCCCGCCATGCGCTTGCCCTTGCGGACCGAACGCCCCAAGCCCAGCGGGGCCGACCCGCCGATGCTTCCCGGGGCCCGGTGTTTTCGCTTGACGCCGTGCGTGGCCCGCTGGCCTCCAAAACCGTGCCGGCGCATCACGCCTGAAAAACCCCGGCCCTTGGACACGCCGGTCACATCGACAACCTTGACCGCCTCCCCGGCGAACACGTCAACGGTGACCACGTCGCCCGGCTTAACGTCCTCCACCGCATCGTCGTAACGAACTTCGCGATGCACTCGCTTAGGGCCCGTTCCGGCAGTCGCGGCATGCCCGATGAGCGGTTTGCTGGAGCGATGCGGCTTAACGTCCTCAAAGCCGAGCTGGACGGCATGATACCCGTCCGACTCGACGTTCTTGATTTGCATGACCGTGCAGGGGCCCGCCTGAATGACCGTGACCGGCGTCACCGCGCCGTTCTGGTCGCAGACCTGCGTCATGCCGATTTTTCTACCCAATAACAGCGGCTTCATCGTACAGCATTCCAAAGATCACGGGCCAATCAAGGCCGGTGAACATCTCCAAACGCTATGGTGCCGGGCGATTAGGCTCACCCGACCGGGATGTCGCTTTCTGAGGATAAATCCGTGGCGACTATCACCGTGGCCCCCACCGGGCCTGACCGATCGACCTAGGTCTTGATCTTGACAAAAACCCCCGCAGGTACAATCAGCCGGTTCAACGCTTCCACCGTCCGTGCCGTCGGCTCGTGGATGTCAATGATGCGCTTGTGGGTTCGAATCTCGAACTGCTCCCGCGACTTCTTGTCGATGTGCGGCCCGCGCAGGACCGTGTATCGTTCTATGCGGGTGGGCAGCGGGATCGGGCCCGATACCCGGGCACTGGTGCGCTTGGCGTTCTCGACGATTTCCTTGGCGGAGGTATCCAGCGCCCCGGCGTCGTACGCCTCCATCCTGATCCTTATCCGCTCAGCCCCAGCCACAGTTCTGGACCCTCATACCCACAAGCCTGAAACGCTTCCTGCTTCAAATCGACAGACCCGCTAGGCTATTCGCTATTACAGCCCTGTCAAGCCCTACCCGGAAAAAACGCCTTCACACCGGCAAAAAGGCAGGATCGGCCGCCGGACCCTCGGGGTAAGGCCACGGCGCCCGTCCAGGACCCGGGGCGGACCGATTCGAGGCCCCGCGCGTCACCCCAAATCCCCTTCGACCCGTTAATTTAGAGTGAGCCGACCAGCACCAGGGCCACCGCCTCCGGCATCACGGCATAGTGCGAGGGCTGCATGGCCACGCTGGCCCGGCCCTGCGACATGCTCCGCAGTCGCGTCACGTAGCCAAAAACCTCGGCCAGGGGCACCTCGGCATCGATGGACCGAAAGGCCCCGAGCATGTCGGTCCCCTTGATTAGGGCCCGCCTCGAGGTCAAATCGCCCGCAATGGCCCCAAAATACTCATCCGGCGTGTGGATCTGAACCTCCATGATCGGCTCCAACAGGGCCGGTGATGCCTCAGCCGCCGCCTTGGAAAACGCCATGGCAGCCGCGCTCTCAAAGGCCAACTCCGAACTGTCCGTGTCGTGTTGCTTGGCCTCTACCAGGATCGCCTTCCAACCCACCAGCAGATACCCCCCCCGTGGGCCGCTGGCAGCAGCGTCGCGGACGCCCTGCTCGATGAAAGGCAAGAAAGCCGGGTCCAGCGTGCCCTCAGCCAGGCTGTTCTCGAAGGCTGTGTCACCGCCGCCCTGCCCTGATTGCAGGGGCTCGACCTCCAGGGTGACCTCGGCGAAATGGTTTCGACCGCCCAACTGCCGGGAAAAACTGACCGTCGCCAAGCCCGTGCCGGTCACCGTCTCCCGATAGCTGGCCCGGGGCTTGCCCACGTTGACCGCCACGTTCATATCGCTGGTCAAACGCTTGACCAACACTTCCAGGTGCAGCTCCCCCATGCCCTGAATCAGCGTCTGCCCAGTGTCCTCGTCGATGCGAACGCGAAAGGTGGGGTCCTGCCGGGAAAGGGCTTTGAGGGCCTCGAAAAGCTTGTCGCGATCCTTGGACGTCTGGGGCTCGATGGACTGGCTGATGACCGTCTCGGGAAACTCAATCGATTCGAGAATCACCGGCCTTTTCGGATCGCACAGCGTGTGCCCGGTCAGGGACGACTTGGGCCCGACCAGGGCCACGATGTCGCCCGCCTCCGCCACAGCCAAGGGGTCGCGACGCTTGGCGAACATACGCAACACCCGGGATATGTTCTCCTTGGCGTTGTTGGCGGCGTTGACCAGGCGCGTGTTGGGCTTGAGGCGACCGGAATAGATCCGCACGAAGTACAAGTCCACCGGCTTGTCCGCCACAATTTTGAAGACAAAAGCCACCAGCCGATCGCCGGGGTCCGGAGAGATGCGCACCTCCTGGACCTTGTCGCCGGATTTGGCTAGTACCGCGGTGATGGGAGGCACTTCCAGCGGAGATGGCAGATAGTGACACACCGCGTCCAACAACGGCTGAACCCCCACGAATTTGAGCGACGATCCGCAGAGGACCGGCTGAATCGCGTTGGCCAGCGTCCCCTGGCGAAGGGCGGCCCGCAGATCGTCCTGGGACACGGGCTGTTCTTCGACCAGCTTCTCCATCAGGTGATCGCAGACGTCGGCGGCTGACTCTTCCAGGCGGTGGCGCCATTGCCCGGCCTGACCCATCAAGTCCTCCGGGATGGGCCCTTCGCGAACGCTGGCCCCTTGGGATTCCTCATCAAAATACAGCGCCTTCATGGTCAGCAGATCGATGACGCCTGCAAAACTTTGCTCGGCCCCGATGGGCAACTGCACCGCCACCGGGTTGGCTTGCAACCGATGGACGATGGAATCGAACGCAGCCTGGAAATCCGCCCCCACCTTGTCCATCTTGTTGATAAAGCACAACCGGGGCACGCGGTACTTGTCGCACTGTCGCCAGACGGTCTCGGACTGCGGTTCGACCCCTTCCTTGCCGTCAAAGACCGTGATGGCCCCATCCAGCACGCGCAAGCAGCGTTCCACCTCCGCCGTGAAATCGACGTGGCCCGGTGTGTCGATCAGGTTGAGGGTATGGCCTTTCCACGGGCAACTCACCGCAGCCGAATAGATCGTAATGCCCCTCTGCTGCTCCTGGGGATCGAAATCGGTCTTGGTAGTCGCCCGGTCGACCTCACCGGGGGCGTGCGTCGCCCCGGTATAGAACAGGATACGCTCCGTCGTGGTCGTCTTGCCGGCGTCGATGTGTGCTGCAATGCCGATGTTGCGGATCTTGTTCAGATTAATGCTCATCGAAACATCGCCGCCCGGGCAATCGACTGCAAACGGCAGGTCAACGACCTGCCCTACATCACTCGCATCCACCAAACTCGATACTCGACACTCGCTTCACAAAAAAACGCATGCCCATGGTCGCGGTGGCGCAACATGGGCATGCATCAGTTTACCGTTGGTTTTACCAGGCAAAGTGGGCAAAGGCCTTATTGGCCTCGGCCATGCGGTGGACGTTATCCCGGGTCTGCATGGCGGTCCCCTCTCGGCGGTAGGCGTCGCAAATCTCCTGGGCCAGGAACTCGCAGGTGGCCTTGCCCGACCGGGCCCGGACCGCTTGCAACATCCAGCGGATGGCCAGCGACATCTGACGCTTGCGATTGACCTGCATGGGCACCTGATAGTTCGAGCCGCCCACCCGCTTGGAGCGCACCTGGATGTTGGGCTTAACGTTCTCCACCGCCTTCTCGAATACTTCCGCCGGGGGAACGTCCTTAACGCGTTGGGCCACAATATCCAGGGCGTCGTAGAAGACCCGCGCCGAGGTGGACTTCTTGCCGTCCCACATCATGCAGTTGATGAACTTCGAGATCAGCTTGCTGCCGTACTTGGCATCGGGGGCAAGCTGTTTGGCGCTGGCGGTAAATCTCTTATAGGCCATTGGGCTAATCCGTCTTTTCGACTAAACCACACACACCGGCCCGATAGGGCCGGATCGAGTATTCTACGACTTCCGGGGGCAACTGGCAACCGACCTGCCGGTCGCCGGCGCCTACTTGCGGCGCTTGACCCCATATTTGCTCCGACCGCGGTTTCGAGGCCGACCTTCCTTGTCGCCCTCCACGCCGGAGCAGTCCAGCGTCCCGCGCACGATGTGATAGCGCACCCCCGGCAGATCTCGAACCCGGCCTCCGCGCACCAGCACGATGGAGTGCTCCTGGAGGTTGTGATCGATCCCACCGATGTAGGCGGTCACCTCCTTGCCGTTGGTCAGCCGGACACGGGCCACTTTCCGCAGGGCGGAGTTGGGCTTCTTGGGTGTCTGGGTCTTGACGATCAAGCAGACCCCGCGACGCTGCGGACATCGTTCCAGGTCACGGACCTTGGATTTCTTGATGACCTTCTTTCGCGGGCTGCGAACCAGTTGATTGATGGTTGGCATTATTCGGTCTCGTCGGGCTGTCTAGGCTCAGCCCGGCCTCCTCTGACGGTTTCTCTTTTTCCACCGCCAGGCGCCATCGGCTCGGCGGACACACGTTCATGGTACACGATTCCGGGCCACTTTACGCCGGCGGCGAGGTCGCACCCTCGGCCGGCTGGGGCGGTTCCGTAGCCTCAGTACTTCCGGCCTTCTCGGGCGGCTCGGCCTGCGGGGCACCTACCGACACCGCCTCAGGCAACCCCCCGGCCAGCAACTCAGCCGTCTGGGCATCGTCGGGCAGCGGCAAAGGCTCGGCTGGGACCTGCTCGGGCTCGGGCAAGGGTTCACCGATCTGCCGGACGCCCAGCCGCAGATACGGCTTGAATGCCGTCCCCGCGGGGATCAGGTGCCCCAGAATGACGTTCTCCTTCAACCCCAGCAAGGGGTCCACCTTGCTGCCCAGGGCGGCTTCGGTCAACACCTTGGTGGTCTCCTGGAACGAAGCCGCCGAGATGAAGGACTCGCTGGATAGACTGGCTTTGGTAATGCCCAACAGCATGGTGGTGGCACCGGCCGGCTTGGGCTTCTTGCCCTTGGCCCGCTCGCCGCCCTCCTCTTCGACCTCCTCATTGGCCTCGCTGAAGTCCCGCTTGAGCACGATCTGGTTTTCGGAAAAATGCGTATCGCCGGCGTCGCTGATCCGCACGCTGGCCGCCAGCCGTTCGTTCTCGGCTCGGAAGACGAACTTGTCCACCACTTCGCCCGGCAGGAACATCGATTCGCCCGGTGCCTCGATCTTCACTTTTCCCAGCATCCGGCTGATGATCACTTCCAGATGCTTGTCGTTGATGCTGACGTTTTGACTGCGGTAGACCAACTGAATCTCACGAAGCAGGTAGTCGTGCAGGGCCTCTTCCCCGCGTATGCGAAGAATATCGTGCGGCACCAGCGGGCCCTCGATCAGCGGATCGCCCGCCTCAACCGGGTCCCCGCCGTGAACCAGCAATTGCTTGTCCTGAGGGACGTGGTGCTCTCGCTCCATGCCGCTTTCGTTGCGAACGATGATGGTCATCTTGCCGCGGCGCTTATCGGGGCGAATCTCCACGACGCCGGATATCTCAGCCATCACCGAGGGTTCTTTGGGCCTGCGGGCCTCGAAGATCTCGGTCACCCGGGGCAGACCCCCGGTGATATCCTGCGTCCCCGACATCGCCCGGGGCAGGCGGGCCAAGAGCATGCCCGGCTTGATCTCGTGACCTTCGCTCACTTCGATGCGGGCCTTGATCGGCAGGTAGTGATAGTCGAGCACGTGGCCCTCGCGGTCCTCAATGACGATTTGAGGGTGCTTCTCGCCCTTGTGCTCGATGACCACCATTTTGGCACTGGCCCGCTCCTGCTCGGTCCGGACCGTTTCGCCTTCGGCGATGTCCTGGAAGCGAATAAAGCCTTTTACCTCCGCCAGAATCGGCGTCAGGTGCGCATCCCAAGTGACCAGAGTCGCACGGGCTTTGACCTTTTGACCGTCTTTGACCAGGATCTCTGAACCGTAGGGCACACGGTAGCGATCCAGCTCTCTACCTTTGGCGTCCAACAGGGTGAACTCACCATTGCGCTTCAGGGCCACCACTCGGGTCTTGCCGTCCTCACCGAGTACCTTCACCGGCGCCACGTCCTCAAAGGATATGGTCCCGTCCTGTGAGGCCACCAGCGTATTCTCCACCGCCGCACGGTGGGCCACCCCGCCGGTGTGGAAAGTCCGCATGGTGAGCTGCGTGCCCGGCTCGCCGATCGACTGGGCCGCGAGGATTCCCACGGCCATGCCTTGCTCCACCGACATACTGGTGGACATGTCCCAGCCATAGCAGCAGGCGCAAACGCCCAGACGGCTTTCGCAGGTCAACGGGCTGCGCACCCGAATCTTGTCCAGGCCCAGGTCTTCGATCCGGGCGGCGATCTCCGGGCTGATCACCTGGTTCTCATCGACGATCAGGTCGTCGGTGCGCGGGTCGCGAATGCGGTCCCGGGCCACCCGGCCGATGATGCTGTCACGCAGGGGCACATCCACCTCTTCACCCTTGTAGGTGGTCCCCTTGGAGACTCCGGTGATCGTGCCGCAGTCCTGCTCGTTGATAATGACGTTGTGGGCCACGTCGGCCAACTTACGGGTCAGGTAACCCGAGTCGGCCGTCTTGAGGGCGGTATCGGCCAACCCTTTGCGGGCGCCGTGGGTGGAGCTGAAATACTCCAGCACGCTAAGGCCCTCGCGGAAGTTCGCTTTGATGGGGGTCTCGATGATCTCGCCCGAGGGCTTGGCCATCAAGGCCCGCATGCCCGCCAATTGGCGAATCTGATCCACGCTGCCCCGGGCCCCGGATTCAGTCATCAGGAAAATCGGGTTGAGGAAGGCTGAACCGGCATCCGATCCCAACGGGATTTCGTCGCCCTCGTCATCGCGGCGGTCGGCCTTGATCTCCTTCATCATCTCGGCGGTGACCTGTTCGCGGGCATGGATCCACACGTCGATGAGCTGGTTGTAACGCTCTATGTCCGTCAAAGCGCCCTGATGATAACCGCGCTCGATGCCGTCGACCTTCTTTTGGGCCTTTCCGATGATGTTGCCCTTGGCGGCTGGAATCCGCAGATCGGTCACGCCTATGGACAGCCCCGCCAATGTGGAATACTGGAACCCGATCGCCTTGATGTCATCCAGCAAGTCGATGGTGTCAGCCCGGCCCAGCAGCTTGTGGCAATCGGCGATCACCCGGGCGGCGCCCTTTTGGCTCAACGAATAGTTATAAAAGGGCATGCCCTTAGGCAGAATGTCGTTGAAGATCAGCCGACCCACGGTAGTCACCACCAGCCGGTTGGGCGGGGTCTCCACGATGGGTTTGTTCTGGGCACACACCATCTTGTCGTAGTGGACGCGGACCCGAACCTTATCGTGTATTTTCACCTTGCCCTGGCTGTGGGCCAGCATGACCTCCAGGATCGAGGCGTAGGCGGGCATGTCCTTTTCTTCCACCGGTGGGCTGATGTGGTCGGTACACAGAAACGAGATGCCCAGCACGATGTCCTGCGAAGGCGACATGATGGGCGAGCCGTTGGCCGGGCTGAAGATGTTGTTGGTGCTCATCATCAGCACGTGGGCCTCGGCTTGAGCTTCCACCGAAAGCGGCAGATGGACGGCCATCTGGTCGCCATCGAAGTCCGCGTTGAAGCCCTTGCACACCAAGGGGTGAATCTTGATGGCGTTGCCTTCCACCAGGACCGGTTCGAAAGCCTGGATACCCATGCGGTGCAGCGTGGGGGCCCGGTTCAGCAACACCGGGTGCTGGTTAATGACCTCTTCCAGTATGTCCCAGATCTCCTGGTCGCGACGCTCCAGCATCTTCTTGGCGCTCTTGATCGTGTCGGCCAAACCCCGCTGCTTGAGCTTGCGGATAATAAAAGGCTGAAACAGCTCCAGGGCGATAGGCTTGGGCAGGCCGCACTGGTTCAGCTTCAACTCCGGACCCACCACGATGACCGACCGGGCGGAGTAATCCACCCGCTTGCCCAGCAGGTTTTCGCGGAAACGCCCCTGCTTGCCCTTGATCATATCCGTGACGCTCTTGAGCGGGCGGTTGGACGAGCCCAGCACCGGGCGCCGGCATCGGCCGTTGTCCAGCAGGGCATCCACAGCCTGCTGCAGCATCCGCTTTTCGTTCTGGATGATCACCTCGGGGGCGTTGAGGTCCACCAGCTTCTTCAGCCGGTTGTTGCGGTTGATGATCCGCCGATAAAGATCGTTCAGATCGCTGGTCGCAAAGTTCCCGCTCTCCAGCAGCACCAGCGGGCGCAGGTCCGGCGGGATGACCGGGATGACTTCCAGGACCATCCAGGTGGAGTCGTTCTCCGAGTGCTTGATGGCTTCAACGATTTTGAGCCGCTTGGCCAGGTCGCGCTGCTTCTGCTTGCTGTTGGTCTTGATCAGATCTTCACGGAGCTGGTCGGCCAACTGGCTCAGATCCAAGTGGGTAAGCAGTTCTTTGACGGCCTCGGCCCCCATCAGGGCCTTGAAACTGCTCCCGTACTTTTCCAGCGCCCCCCGATACTCCTCTTCGGTCAACAGTTCACCGATTTTCAACGGCGTGTCGCCCGGATCGGTCACCAGGTGATCCTGGAAGTAGATGACCTTTTCCAGGGCACTGGTTTTCATGTCCAGCAGCGCCCCCAACCGAGAGGGCATAGCCTTGAAGAACCAAATGTGAACCACCGGGGCCGCAAGGTTGATATGGCCCATCCGCTTGCGACGAACGCGCGAGTGAGTCACCTTCACGCCGCAGCGGTCGCAGATAATGCCTTTGTGCTTGGTGCCCTTGAATTTGCCGCAGGCGCACTCCCAGTCCCGGTCGGGCCCGAATATGCGCTCGCAAAACAGACCGTCCTTTTCGGCGCGGTACGTGCGGTAGTTGATCGTCTCGGGCTTTTTGACCTCGCCGAACGACCAGGCTCGGATATCGTTGGGCGATGCCAGCGAAATCTTGATGCTGCCGTAGTCGTTGATCCGGTCGTATATATTGTCGATCACTTAGTGGTCCTTTCTGTGATCTTGCCGTTGACGGTTAAGCCGTCAGATACCAGCCCATCGTTGTTTACCCGCAATCGACGTCAGCCGGTTGTCTTCGGGACTGCGGATCCAGGGTCATGGCCACCAGCCCCCCGGCCCGCTTGAAGCCCAGGGCCCGGCAGAAGTCTTCCTCGGTCTCGTGGGCAATCACATCCACCCGTTCGACGCCGTGCTTCTCAAAGGCCTCGATCACCCGCAACGCCATCTCCCGGGCAATCCCGGCCGAGTCGTGTTCGATGCGCCCGTCGGTGTGGGTCACGCAGGCAGGACCCTGCCAAGACGGGTCCAGTTTGCATTCCACCAATTGACCCCGCACGCCGTCGGTGACCCCTCGGGCCATGCCGATTAGCTCCCCGTCCTTGCGGGCGGTGACCAGACAAAAACTCTCCGCAATCATCCGCGATAGCTTTTCCACCGATTGGGTGGTGGCGTGCTGTTGCCGGTCATAGAACCTCATCAACTCCGCCGGCTCGGGTTCGTGGGCCAAATCGAAAACAATGCCCCGGTCCCCGGCCTGGACCGCCTTACCGGCCATGCTGTCACAACGTGGGCCAGCCATCTTAAATCACCCTCTTCTTCTCCATCTGGATGTTCATGCCCAGACCGCGAATCTCGTTACAAAGCACGTCAAAAGAGACCGGTGTCCCGGCTTCCAACGTGTGTTGACCCTTGACCATCGATTCGTAGATCTTGGTTCGGCCTTCCACATCGTCACTCTTGACCGTCAGCAACTCCTGAAGCGTGTAGGCGGCGCCATAGGCCTCCAACCCCCAGACCTCCATTTCGCCGAAGCGCTGGCCGCCGGTTCGGGCCTTGCCACCCAAGGGCTGTTGCGTGATCAAGCTGTAAGGCCCCGTCGAACGGGCGTGGATCTTGTCATCCACCAAATGGTGGAGCTTGAGCATGTAGATGTAGCCCACCGTCACTTTTTGATCCAGCGACTCACCGGTCCGGCCATCGTAGAGCGTCACCTTGCCGCCCCGGGGCATGTGGGCCAGAAGCTCATGGGTTCGTCCTGCGTTGCCCAGTGACTCAATGTTCTCTCGGCGCTCCGCCGCGAAAGTGTTGGCCTCATGAATCGCCTTGTGAATCTCCTCTTCCGTCGCCCCGTCAAACACCGGCGTGATCGCCTGAAAGCCCAGGACGTGGGCCGCCCAGCCCAAGTGTGTCTCTAGGATCTGGCCCACGTTCATACGCGAGGGCACGCCCAGCGGGTTCAGCAAGATGTCCACCGGGGTGCCGTCCTCCAGGAAAGGCATGTCCTCCTCCGGCAGGATGCGGGCGATCACACCCTTGTTCCCGTGACGCCCCGCCATCTTGTCACCCACCGAAAGCTGCCTCTTGGTCGCCACGTAGACCTTGACCATCTCCAACACGCCGCTTGGCAACTCGTCGCCCCGCTTCATCTGCTCGACTTTGCGCTCTCGCTCTTCGATGATTTCTGCGATGCGAGGCCAGTAGCGGTCCACAATCTTGAGCGCATCCTCCCGAACCGAGGCGGGCTTGACCCAGGCCAGATTGCGGGTCTTGACCTGCTCGGCGAAGGTGTCCACCTGCTCCATGATGACCTCGGACAATTCGCTCTTGCCCACCCGCTGGCGGGTGTTGGGGTCCACCATGGGCTGCTCGCACACCCCATCGATATCCTCACACATCAACTTGAAGGACTCGATGATCTTAGCGTTGCTTTCGGCCTCGTATTCGGCGATTTGAGCGGCCAGTGCCTTCTTTTGCTCTTCGCTCTGGTGGACCCGCCGGCTGAACCGCTTGGCGTCGATCACGATGCCCTCTTCGCCGGACGGCAACTCCAGCGAATCGTTCTTCACGTCCTCGCCGGCCCGCCCGAAGATGGCGTGCAGCAGCTTTTCCTCCGGCGAAAGCTCGCTCTTGGATTTCGGGCTGACCTTGCCTACCAGGATGTCACCTGCTGTCACCCGCGTACCGATCAAGACCACGCCGTTGGCATCTAGATTCCGCAGGGCCCGCTCGGCCACGTTGGGAATGTCGCAGGTAAACTCCTCCCGGCCCAGTTTGGTCTCCCGAATTTCCACGTCGTACTTGTCGATGTGAATGCTGGTGAAGGTATCGGCCTTGACCAGCCGCTCGCTGATCAAAATGGCGTCCTCAAAGTTGTAGCCGTCAAAAGTCATGAAGGCCACCAGCACGTTCTTGCCCAGGGCCAGCTCGCCCTGCACCGTCGCGGGGCCGTCGGCGATGATCTGATTGCGACTGACCCGTTCGCCCACCCGGACCAACGGACGCTGATTCAGGCAGGTCCGCTCGTTGAGCCCATGAAACTTCCGCAGCACGTATTCGTCCGTGTTGTTGATGACGATGCGCGTGGCATCGACGGCCGTCACTTTGCCGGATTTGGCGGCCCGAACCACCATGCCGCTGTTCTCGGCCACCGCCTTTTCCATGCCCGTGGCCACGATGGGAGGCTCAGCCTTGAGCAACGGCACCGCCTGACGCTGCATGTTGGAGCCCATCAAGGCCCGGTTGGCGTCGTCGTGCTCCAGGAACGGGATCAGCGCCGCCGAGACGCCCACCGTCTGCTTCGGGGATATGTCCACGTAGTCGACATCCGAGGAATCCGCCTGCGACAGTTCGCCGTGGGCCCGAACGATGATCTGGCCCTGCTTGATGTGCCCGTTACCCGGCACCATGGCTTCGGGGGGTGCCAAGATGTGTCGCATCTCTTCGTCGGCCCGCAGGAAAGTAACTTCTTTGGCAACTTTGCCGTTCTTGTCCACCTTTCGGTACGGGGTGATCAAAAAGCCGTAGTCGTCCACCCGGCTATAGATGCCCAGCGAGGCGATCAGACCGATGTTCGTGCCTTCGGGCGACTCGATCGGACAAATACGACCGTAGTGCGAAATATGGACGTCGCGAACCTCAAAACCTGCCCGCTTGCGGTTCAATCCCCCCGGTCCCAACGCCGAGAGCCGTCGCTCGTGCGTCAACTGGCTCAGCGGGTTGGTCTGGTCCACCACCTGTGACAGCTCGCCCCGGCCGAAGAAAAAGTCGATGGCGCTGCTGACCGATTTGCTGTTGACCAGCTCAGCGATGCGGCCCAACTGGTCCGGATCCTTCATGCTCATCCGCTCCTGCACGGTGCGGCGCAGCTTTAGGAAG
Source organism: Phycisphaerae bacterium (assembly GCA_046754265.1). GTDB lineage: Bacteria > Planctomycetota > Phycisphaerae > UBA1845 > UBA1845 > OFTM209. The sequence continues at coordinate 5,105 of JBHHVM010000008.1, read as the reverse complement.
CCCTTGCGCATCTCATCGGCGGCCAACTCGTCCAGCGTTCTCAGCCGGCGGTTGCCCAGGTGGTCGATATCATCCACGGTGTACTGAGGCTCGCCGGTCCGCAGGTCCAGCAGGTACTTGAAGCAGGCCACCAGATCCTCGACACGCAGGACCATTTCCGAGTCAGCCACGCCGTGGTCCAGCTTGCGATTGACCCGGAAGCGCCCCACCTTGCCCAGGCGATAGCGATTCTCGTCAAAGAACTTCTCCAGGAACAACTTCTTGGCCTTGTCCAGTTGCGGGGGGTTGCCCGGGCGAAGCCGACCGTAGATTTTCAGCAAGGCATCGTCGTGAGACTTGCTGCCGTCTTCGGCCAAAGTGTTCAGCAGCAGCGGATCCTGGACCTTTTTGATGACCTGAACCTGCTTGATGTTGGAATTTTGAATGCGGGTGACCGCATCGCCGATCTGGCAGCCGGCCTTGACCAGCTCCTCGTCCGTCTCCTCATCCACAATGGTGGTCACCGCATACATCTGCGGCTTGAGCGCCGAAGTCTTGACCGTCTTGGTGGCATAAAACTCTGAAACGATGGCTTCGTCGGTCGAATACTTCTCATCCATGGATCGCAAAAATGTCGTCGCCGGAATCTTGCTCGACTGGTCGATTCGAATGGCCAGCAGGTCGCGCTTGGTGACGTTAATCTCGATCCAACTACCCCGCTCCGGAATGATGCGGCAGGCGTGCAGGGCCCGGTCGCCCTCGGCCTGATCCTTGATGAAGTCCACCCCCGGGCTGCGGTGCAACTGGCTGACGATCACCCGCTCAGCCCCGTTGATGATGAACTCGCCCCCGCCGATCATCACCGGCATGGTGCCCAGATAGACCCGGTCTTCCTGGATTTCCTCCAGGTCCTTGCGCAGCAGGCGAACCCGCACGTGAAAGGGCATCCCGTAAGTCAGGCCCAACTGGCGACATTCATCCGGGGTGTAGCGGGGCTTGCCCAGCTCGTAGCTGACGTATTGCAGCGACATGTTCCCGTCGTAACTTTCGATGGGATACACTTCGCGCAGCAGCGCCTCCAAGCCGTGATTTTTGCGCTCGTCGGGATGGGCTTCGGTCTGCAGGAAGTGTCGGTAGGATTCGATCTGAATGTCGATCAGGTTGGGGATATCCAACCCGTCACCGACCTTGGCAAAATTGCGTACGGACTGCCAATGGCCCATCACAGCCTTCCTTTCGTCCGCTGGCCGCGGGCAGGGATCGATCCCCGCCAACGGCAACCCCACCGCAGGCCCCTGGGCGTCGGCGCGCTTAGCCGCTCCGCTCACCGTCAGGGTCTACCCTGCGATTCTGCGTAACATTGGGGACGGTCGCCCGCCGGTCGGAAAAACCGTCCGGGCTTGCGGGGCCTCTGTGGGGCTGAGCCGTCCCTGCGCCTCAGCCTGTCTCGCCCCGCGGAAGGTCGTCCCAACCGGCCCCAGACCCCCTCAAGGGCCCAGGCCGGTCGGGTCCATCGTGGATGAGGCCCTACTTGATCTCCACCGCGGCGCCCGCCTCTTCCAGTTCCTTCTTGAGGGCGTCCGCATCCGCTTTGGAGAGGTTCTCCTTGACCGCCTTGGGCGCGTTGTCCACCAGTTCCTTGGCCTCTTTCAGGCCCAGCCCCGTGGCAGACCGGACCACCTTGATGGTCTGGATCTTCTTGTCGCCCGCCCCAACCAGCATCACGGTAAAGGCGGTCTGCTCCTCGGCCTCTTCGGCAGCGCCGCCGGCCGGGCCGGCCATCATCACCGCCCCGCCCGCAGGCTCAATACCGTGAACCTCCTTCAGACAATCCACCAGACACTGGGCATCCTTGACGCTTAGACCGACCAGCTTGTCCGCCAACTGGCCAATCTCTGCGCTAAACTCTTTCGCCGGTGCTTCTGCCATCGAACTTGAACTCCTATGCACGAGGCGCAGGACCGATAGGCAACCCGCCCCTTGCGGGCCATTTCATTCGCCGACGGCGAACCAGTCGATCCTCGACGCGATGTAAACCGAACCAATCTCCGCTACTGCCATATGCCAATGTGGCACCGGTTTTCAACCGGTGGAAACACAGGTTGCACACCTATGCCCCACTCTTAGGATGCACCCTCAGGCCGCTTCCCGATCCGCCAACGTCTTGAGACAACCGGCGATCTTGCCGCCGGCGCCCTGCAAACACCCTGCCAATGCCCGCCCCGGCGAACTGACCAACAGGCCGATCTCTCCGACCAATTCGTCCTTGCTCTTCATTTGGGCGAGTTGATCCACCGTCACCAGGTCGGCGTCGCCGTCGATGATGGCCTCTTTCAGCCCGATGTTTCCCAGTTCCTTGGCCCAATGGACCAGGGTCCTGGCCACGTCGATGATATTGTCACCCCCCGTCACCAGCGCGCAGGGCCCGCTCAACTCCTTGCCCAGGGGCTCCAAAGGCCCGCCGGCAAACGCCCGCCGGGCCATGGCGTTCTTCACCACGTGAAGCCGCATCGACTTGGATGAAAGGTCGCGTCGAAGTTGCTGTGTGCGATCCACGTCCAAACCCGATAAATCCACCACACACGCATCCTGAACGCCGTCATAGCGGGCCGAAAGCGTCTGCGTGATCATGTCCTTGACTAACTTACTCATAACGATTACCGCCGTTCAGCAAAAACAATCTGGCTGTTTCCTCGCTCTAAAACTACACCGCCAACCGAACCGAAGGCGTTTGCTGGGCCGACAGGTGTGCCGACTTCATGTACGTGCCCTTGGTGGCCGACGGTTTAACCTTTTCCAGATAGCGGATCAACGCCTCGATATTCTCTTGCAGGTCCTGGTCCGAAAAACTCACCTTGCCCACCCGCAGGTGGATGTTGCCGCCGTCGTCGTTGCGGTACTCCATCTTGCCGGCCCCAAACTCCTTAACCGCCTCGAGCACTTCCGGCGTGACCGTTCCCGACTTGGGCGAAGGCATCTTGCCCTGCGGGCCTAGCAGCCGTCCCAGCTTGCCGACCTTGCCCATCATCTGGGGATGGGCGATGGCCACGTCAAAGTCCGTCCAGCCATCCGTGATCTTCTTGACCAGCTCGTCGCCACCCGCCTCGATCGCGCCGGCCTCCTTGGCTTGATCGGCTAGGTCACCATCGCAAAAAGCAATGACCCGCTGGGTCTGGCCGGTGCCCTTCGGCAGGCTGATCGAACCGCGGACCATCTGGTCGGCCTGTTTGGGGTCGATGCCCAGATGCACCACCATCTCCACCGTCTGATCCAACGCCTTGCGCTTCTTGCCATTCTTGTAGCTGCGGTCAGCCCGAACTGAAGCCATCTCCTTGACCCGCTTGATGGCGTCCGAAACAGAGACCGCCTCGCCGCGCGGGCCGCGCTTTTCCAACTGCTTTTGATAACAAACACCTTGGCTTGGCATGACCGCCGTTCTCCGCCGCAAAAAAAGCCGACTAGTTGACCACCTCGATGCCCATGGACCGAGCGGTCCCCTCGATCATCAGGCTGGCCGCCTCCACCGTCATCGCATTCAGGTCCACCAGCTTCTTTTCCGCAATCTGGCGCACCTGCTCCTTGGTCACACTGCCGATGGTCTCCTTGCCGGCCATCCCGCTGCCCTTGGCCAGCTTGGCGGCATCTTTCAGCAGCACCGCCGCCGGTGGGCTCTTGACTTCATAGGTAAACGAGCGATCGGCATAAACCGTCAGCACCACGCCCACCGGCATGCCGTTCAAGGCATTGGTCGAAGCGTTGAACTGCTGAATAAACTGTCCGATGTTGACGCCATGTTGACCCAGTGCAGGCCCGATGGGCGGACCCGGCGTCGCCTGCCCACCGGGGGCCTGCAACTTCAACACCGCCTTGATTTCTTTCTTGGCCACGAATCTGCTTTCTTCAATATGCGCGGGAAAAGTCGATCAGCGCTCGACAGCCTGTTTCACCCGTCCCCAGCCCGATGGCCGGTCATCAAACCTTTTCCAACTGCCAGTATTCCACGTCCACTGGGGTCGATCGCCCGAAGATGGTCAACACCACCGTGATCATGCCCCGCTTTTGATCCACCGTGTCCACTTCGCCCTCGAAACTCTCGAAGCTCCCGTCGGTGATCTTGACCTTGTCGCCCTTTTTGAAGTCCAGCCCGCTGAGCGTCGGCTCATCTTCGGCCTTTTCCGAAGCGGCCAGCATGCCCACCACGTCGTGGTCCGGCATGGGCGTGGGCTTGCCCTCCGACCCGATGAAGTCCCCCACGCCCGAGGTCTCTTTGACCATGAACCAGACGCGCTCGTCCACCGACCCGTCGTCCTCGCAGGACATCTCCACGAACACGTAACCGGGGTACAACTTGCGCTCCAGAACCTTGGCCTGGCCCGCCTTCATCCGGCGTTCCTTCAGCGTGGGCACCAGAATGCGCCCGATGCGCTCGTCCAAGCCCTCAATCTTGACCTTGCGTTCCAGTGCGTCGCGGACCGAGTTCTCCTTGTTGGAAGCCACCCGCAACACGTACCAACGCATGCCCGGCGCATTGAGGACCGTCTCATTCATGCCCCACCCCCGAACAACGCCTCCAAGATCGAGGGGGCCTCTTTCAACACTCCAATCCAGGAGAAAAAGGTCATAAACACCATGTCCACCACAAACAGCACCAGGCTCATCAGCAGCGTGAAGACGATCACCACCTTGGTCGAGCCGATGATCTCCCGACGCGTGGACCAGTTGACCTTTTTCATCTCGCCTTCGGTGGCGATGAAAAAGTCGCTGGCCTTGCGATTGACAAAACAGATCCAGAAGGTCAGCAGAAACATCCCCGCCAAAAACCCGATGGTGACCCCAGCCTGCATCCACAACGTCCAGGCTGCCTCGTCCACCCGAAAGATGCTCAACTGGTCGTAGATGAAATCGCCGCCCGCCAGAATCAGCACGCCCGCCCCGAAGAAAGTGCCCATCCGGGTATAGCCGCCCTGGCCCCGCTTGTAGACGTCGAAGAAACGCCTTCCCGTCGTCGCAGTCATTCGGCGACCTCCACCACCCAAGGGCCGCCCCTTACCGCCGGTCGCGATGGATTTGCCACCACCGCCGTTGCCGGGGCCGCCCGGTTTGGCCACCGCCGTGGACTGGCCACC
>JBHHVM010000007.1:0-20893 GCA_046754265.1 Phycisphaerae bacterium | reverse complement strand
GCTAGGCTGGCGATTCGCCCTCGCCGGCTTCAGCGGCTGGGCTTTCAGGTTCGGCCGGCTTGTTCTTGTTACGCTTTTTGGCTTGGAGTTCCTTGCGGGCCTGGTCGGCGGCACCCCAGAGCTTGTTGGCTTCGGTGCGATCGCCCTTCTTCCACGCCTGGGCGGCGCTGCGCAATTGCTGACGAACGGCTTTGCTGGGTCTGGGCACTTTGAGAGTCTCCTACGGCTTTCAATAATCCCATTGAGAGCGCCGGCCAATGTCTGCCGTCGGCGCGCGAAGCGGGCACTATACCAGAAATCACCCTCCTGGGCGAGCCGTTGCCAGGGCACGCCCTATCGGCTCCAAAGGACTTGCTCAGCCTCAAAAACCGGCCCCTGCGTGCAGCAGAGGGCATAGCGCCAACCCTCCGCCTCGGCTGGGTCCCGGACCGGCACCACGCAGGACTGGCAGGTTCCGATGCCACACGCCATGGCCCGCTCCATGCAGGCATAGCACCGGATTGAGCGGTCGGCGCAAAGGTTCGCCACCGCCCGCATCATACCTTCCGGGCCACAGGTATAGACCACGACGCTGGAGACGTCACCCAAATGGTGGTCCGCATGGATTGACAGGGCTTGGACCACATTCCCGGACAGGCCTGCGCTGCCGTCTTCTGTGGCCAGCACCAACGGCGTTTCCGGCATCTCGACTGCGATAAGTCGGCCATCGACGGGCGAGACCGATAAAGCCACCCGGTCGGCCGATTGAACACCGAGGAAAAAAGTAGCCTGGCGCCCTCGAGCGGCCAATGTTTGGGCAAACCAGAGCAATGGCGGCAATCCCACGCCCCCAGCCACCAGCCAGGCGGATCGGGCGGGACCCGGGTCGGGAAACCCGTTGCCCAACGGGCCAATTGCGTCCACGGCGTCGCCAGGGCCCAGACCCGCCATCCAGTGCGTGCCCGTTCCGACGATGTGATAGATCAGCTCGATGCGGCAAGTCGAACCGTCTTGGCTCAGCCCGCCGATGCTAAACGCCCGCCGCAAAAAGGGTGCGGTCGGGAGGCTGACAGAAGGTTGATTCCCCGCGTCTTGACCGGTGTGGGTGCAGTTTTCACCGTGGGGACCGAGGTGGACGAACTGGCCCGGCACAGCTCCGGAAAAACCGGCTGCTTCGAGAGTCAGGCGCCGATGTGCCCGACACACCACCTCGTTGGCCAGGACCGAAAGGACCACGCTACGGGGTGCAGCTTTGGCGGCTGATTCACTCATTGAGGGGTCAAAGCCGTTGAAAAAACGGCCCAAAAAAAACTTCCGGAGCCGGAACGTAGGTTCCAGCCCCGGAAGTGCGCCACGGCTAGATAAGCCGCGAAATCATGAAGCCGACGCCCCAAAAAACGGCCATCGACCTGCTTTTCCATGTCGGCCCGGAATATAGCAGAACACCCAGAGGGTGTCAACGGCGGAATGCAAATTGGTTAAGATTTTAGAAGTTTTGTAACCTGTTTGTTTATAAGTGTTTATGTCATTTGCAGGTTTGGGCAGCTCCTGCTGCTCACAAGGTTACACGCCCACTGGATCGCCGGAAGCTGCCATTTTGGCAGAAATCTGCTTTCTCCGGAGGTCTTTGTTCATAACTACTTGTGAATAGGTGAGTTATGGCACAAACACGCTCTCCACAGCTTGGGATGCAGGAATCGTGAGAATTGCCCCTGGCATCGGTTGGCCACCGGCGATTGAGGCGGGTGCGCCAAAGGTGGTCGGACGACGCCTTGTGCGGTCTGTGCGAGTTCACCGGCGACATGGAGTCGGCGGCGGTTCGTGAATGTCTGGAAGTGGTGAGCTTGGCGGTCGCGCCGATTCGGTATCTTGCATCCGTCCGATGCGACCACGCTCACGTGCGCGTTTGCCTGCATCCCGCGGCTGGCTGGTCGGCCACTTGGGCTGGGCGAGAATGCCCCCAGACCGCCGCCGGCGGTGGTGAGCAAGCAGGCGGTGATGGGGGTCTTGGGGTTTTACCTTAAAAGGCTTGCGTCAACTAAAGCCAACGGTCTGCTGAGTTGAACGTGGGCGTTCCGCACTCCGGGACTCTCACGGACCAGCGCCGTCGTCGGCGGTCTACTTTAAGTTAATCTGCACGCGCCAGCGGGGTTTGGTTGAGGCACAGTCGCGAGTCCGTGTTCTCAAGTTCCAAACCCCGCTCATTAGTTGTATAGGCAGCGCAGCCCCGCGTCGTCGACTTTCGGGCCCACTCGAGCGTTACCGGACCCGCACCGAAGGTGGGTGTCGCTGTGCCTGCTTTGCCGCGGGCGTTTAACCCCGTGCTGCCTACGCAACGTGCTCGTAACGTCGTTGCAGGACGGCAGTTAGGCGTCGCCCAGGCCCCCGAACCCAGCCGGGATGTTGCCCTAAGTCAACCGTGTGGCACATCCGTCAGGCGCATGATGGTTGTCGCGGTCCGGGTCGATTGCTCGCTACACCGGTAGAGTGGGCAGATTAGCACCGATTCCAACGTCCCGGGTGTGGGCCCCGATTGTGGCACAACGGATGCCCCTTGCAGGGGGAGACCGGACATCGGTGTCCGTGCGACTCGCTTTAGTGTCCGGTAACGCTCCGGTGTCCCGACGCCGCCGGCCCGATCCGGAATCGGTGAGGAGAGGAGGCAAGCATGAACGAGGAAACTTTTCAGCGCAAGCTGGCGGAATTGGTGGCCGAGATCGGCACGCTACCGACGGAGGAACGCAAGCGCCTGGAAAACCTGGCCCAGCAAACCAAAGACCGCCACAAGCAGCTCAAGCAGACGGTCAACAGTTTGCAGGAGAGCATCGATTTTCTGAGGCTGTCTATCAAGTACATGCTCTTTGATCTGGAAGCGACGCGGCGGGAGAACGCCTACCTGCGAAAGATTCTGGAAGAGGGCAGCGAAAGCGGGGAATAGGCGGGCGTTCATGATTGATTCAGGGGAACCACCGGCCCGGAGGAGGCCGGTTCACGGGGGGAGGGGGCACCGCCTCCATTGAAGCGGGGATCAACTCAAAGCCGTCGCGGGGTCGGTCGATTCAATCTGCCGATCCCGCGGCGGTCGGTTTTTGCGCCGAAACGCCGCTCGCCATGGATGTGCCCGGTGTTCAAATCACCTATAATCACGCCCATGTCAGAACACAGGACGGTAGCCATGTTGGATCTCAAAGCTGAGTTTGAGCTGGCCCGGGCCGACGCCCGGACCGCCATCGACCGCGTGCTGGACCACCAATGCTTCATCGGAGGTCCCGAGGTGGCCCAGCTCGAAGCCCAATTGGCTGACCTATGCGGTGTGCCCCACGCCGTGGCCATCAGCAGCGGCACCGACGCCCTTTTGTGCCTGCTCATGGCACTGGAAGTCGGCCCGGGCGACGAGGTCATCTGCCCGCCGTTTACTTTTTTCGCCACGGCGGGCTGTATCGCCCGCACCGGGGCCAAGCCCGTCTTCGTGGACATCGACCCAGCCACCTTCAACATCGGCCCGGCCGAGGTGGCTTCGGCGGTGACGGCCCGGACCAAGGCGATCATCGCGGTGCATCTATTCGGACAGTGTGCGGACATGGATGCGATCGCGGCGGCGGCACCAGGCGTTGCCCTGATCGAAGATGCCGCCCAGGCCATCGGTGCGACCTACAAAGATCGACCGGCTGGGTCATTGGGGCTGGGAGCTTCGTTTTCCTTTTATCCCACCAAGAACCTGGGTGGATTCGGCGAAGGCGGCGCCATCGTGACCGGTGACAGCGACCTGGCCCAGCGGTGCCGCGTGCTGCGCAACCACGGTGAGACCAGTCGCTACCACCACGCCTTCATCGGGGGCAACTTCCGGTTGGACAGCCTCAAGTCGGGCCTGTTGCTGGCCAAGCTCAAGCTGCTGGACCGCTTCCAACGGGCCCGGGCCCAAAACGCCGCTCGATATGACGAACTGCTCAAGGATGTGCCCGTCCAGACGCCGGTGATTGCCGAACACAACGGCTGTGTCTATCACCAGTATTCGGTCCTCTGCGATCGCCGCGATGAGTTGATGGCCTATTTGAAGGGCCACGGCGTGGGCAGCGGCATCTACTATCCGGTCCCTTTGCACTTGCAGGAGTGCTTCGCCCATCTGGGCTACAAGCCCGGCGATTTGCCGGTCAGCGAGTCGATCTGCAGGCGTATTCTCTCGCTGCCGGTGCATCCCATGCTGGCCGACGATGACCTGCAACACGTGGCCACGACGATGAAATGTTTCTGGGAGAGTGGGGAGTCACTCGCGTCAAGCAGGCCTGCTGTGCCAGCGGCCGACATGTCTCGTGCCAGCCGTCACCCGTGACAGACGACGGCTTCGGCGTCGATACCGTCCAGGCGTGCTTGCTGTTTGAATGATTCCCACTTTGCCAGCCTCGACGGCTCGTGGTCGCTGAGGATGGCTGGCATGTCCAACAATGGGATGGTCCGGCCATTCAGGTTGGCCGCTCCGGCGATGAGCCGATCGTGAACCTCGATCGAAGACTCTTGCTTCGGAAGAAGTTCCCGGGTGGTTACTCTTGCCAGTTGCACCACGTTCTGCACGACCAACCCGACGCGGTTTTCACCAGAGCGCACCAGGACGACCACCGGATGCCAGCCTGCCTCCACGGTCGGCTCAAAACCAGTCGCTCGTCGGGCCAGTCAATGAGGGCCGGGAACGACCTATATGGGGCGCAATCCGCAAGATGAGCAGCCTGTTCCCAGGGATTGGCTGGTTGGGTGCCCGCGTTCGGGGTGCGACGAAGGTCGGCTTACTCTTGGGGTGACTCGGGCGGCGCTGCGTGCGTGGCTTGCCACCAGTTGCGGAACTTGCTCAGCTCGTATGCTTCTAACCGCTTGCGGATGTTGCTGACCAGCGGGCCGACTTCGTAAACCCGGTCGAACTCCCGCACCAGCGGCACCTCGCGGCCAAAGATGCGCACGGTCAACAACGTCTTGCCGTCGTGGCCGTGCGTGCCCCGAACGCGCAGGTGTTCGCCCTCGACGATGAGCCGGGCCCCCAGCCTGGCGTATTCGACCTTGGACGGCAGGATGGTGGACAGGTCCAGCCCCAAAATCTCTTTGGCGGCCCACTGCAACAGCGTTTTATCGATCGTTCCGGGCCCGTCGTCCGGCGGGACGGCCGATAGCTCGATCTCGGCCCGTTTCAGCACGTCGTCCACCACCAGCAGCGACGCAATCCGCACACGCAGCTTGCCCGTCACCGTGCCGCGCCCGATCAGTCGGCAGATGGCTTCCAAAGGCGCGTCGGTGGCTTGGCCGCTGGCGCTGAAGTAATCCACGAAGCTGCCGCACAGATTGGCCTGGTGAATGCGCAGGTCGATGGCGGAATCGAGCGACGTGGACCCCAACATGGGCAACAGTTCAGTCAGCTTCACGTCGCCGACTTGTCCCCGAAAGCGCAGGGCGTCCAGCCGTCCGTTGCGAAACAGGGCCTGGTCGATGGTCACGTCCACCCGGCCGTGGAACGGTCCGCCGGCCAGCGGGGCGGTCAACTCGGCCAGTGAGGCCGCCTCGACCGAGCCGCTCAGCTCGAAGGCTTGTCCGTCAGCGGTGTTGCGGTAGAGCAGTCGGCCTTTGAAGGTGCCGTGCTCCACCTTGCTCTGCAACAGGCGATCCAGGCCCAAGTCCCGAAAGGGAATGGCTGGCAGGTCCAGGCTGGCTTCATGAAACCGCAGCCCCGACCCCGGCGTGAACCCGGCGAAGATCAAGATGGGGTCCGCCACGGGTTGACCGTTGAGGTTGTACGCCCGCAACGAAGCCCGTCCCGTGCCGTCCTCGTCAAACAGCATCTCGCCGATGGCCCCGTAAACCGTCAGCGTGATGTCCGGATGTTGCCATTCCAGATCGATCCGGGTCAGGTGGACCCTCCGCAGCCCCAAGGCTGGGAAATCCTGCCCCAACCCCGAACGCAACAAAGCCCGGTAGTCCGCCCGGGTCCACTGGTGGGTTCCCACCAACAGCCAGCCGTCGATCAGGTCCAAACCGTAATGCGATCGGCCGTTGAGAACTTCGTCGGACCAGACCGCCCGCTCGCAGCGGAAGACATCCGTTCCGGTGGCGGGTTGTGACACGGTGATTTGCTGGAAGGACCGGCTGTCGGCGCTCAAAGGCCTGACCCGGCCAATATGCACCGGCATCTCCAGCAGCGTCGAGACACGCTGCTCCACACGCCGGCGAAAATGGTCGCTGCGCAAATAGAGACTGTAGCTCAAAGCAGCCGACAGCGACCCGCCCACACCCAAGAGCACGGCCACCAGCAGGATTCGTCGGTGCCACAACATGGCGTCAATCGATTGAAGAGGGATTTTGCCCGAGACGGCGAGCCGTGTTCAGGTAGAAGTCGTAAGCAGCCCGAAGCTCGATCAGCGTGTCGCCCGAAAACTTCTCCAGCAACGCCCGGGCGATCTCAAAGGCCACCACGTTCTCAGCCACAACGCTGGCGGCCGGCACCGCGCAGACATCGCTACGTTCGTAGTCGCTGCGCTGGGGTTTTTTGGTGAGAAGGTTCACACTGTCCAACCCCTTGAGCAGCGTGCTGATGGGCTTCATCACCGCCCGGACCACCAGCGGTTGCCCGTTGGTCATGCCGCCTTCCAACCCTCCGGCGTTGTTGGATCGACGGGTAAAGCCCAGGGCCGGCGTCGCTAGCAGGGCCGGGTCGTAGTCGATTTCGTCGTGGACTTCGCTGCCGTAGCGGTCGGCACAGCCAAAACCCAGCCCGATTTCGACGCCCTTAATTGCCTGGATCGAGCCCACGGCCTGCATGATGCGACCGTCGAGTTTGTCCTGCCAGCGCCAGCAACTGCCCAACCCGGGCGGCAGGCCGAACGCCCGCACCTCGACCAGGCCTCCGCGGGTGTCCTTGTCCTTTTTAGCTTGGCGAATGGTCTCGACCATGGCCTTGGTCACGGACGTATCGGGGCAGTAGACCTCGTTGGCGTCGCGCTGAGTGCGCAGTGCATCGGCGGTTTGCCCGTCATCGACCTGGGCTGTCACCGGCCCGATTCGAGTGACAAAGCCCACCACTTCGATGTCGAACTCCGTAAGCAGGCACTTGGCCAGTGCCCCGGCTGCGACCCGGGCGGCGGTTTCCCGGGCCGACGCCCGTTCGAGGGTTTCGCGGCAATCGGCGGTCAACCCTTTGACACTGCCGGCCAGGTCCGCGTGTCCGGGGCGGGGGCGGTGAATCTCCGGGGCACTGTCAATGCGGTGGTCCTTGTTGACCACCAGGCCCACGATGGGCGAGCCGATGGTTCGGCCTGCTCGCAGGCCGGACAACACGTCCAGGCTGTCTTTTTCAATCTGCTGGCGCCCGCCGCGCCCGTAACCCCCCTGGCGCCGGCGCAACTCGGCGTCGATCAGGTCCAGGTCGACGTCCAGGCCGGCCGGCATGCCTTCCACGATCACCACGCACGCTTTGCCGTGCGATTCACCGGCTGTGCGATAATCCAGTTCGGGCATCACGCCATCATAAACCGGATCACACGTCCCGCCAATCCGCGCCTATCGGTTGGATCGTCACAGCCGATTCGATTGAGATTCCGCCGCGGCCAACGCGCTGCGGGCCCCGGCGTGGTCGGGTTTTAGGCGCAGCGTTTGTCGGTATTCGTCGATCGCGTCGCCGACGCGTCCCAGGCGCTCCAGGGCCACCGCCCGGTTGTAATGGGCCCGGTAGTGATCGGGTTTGATGGCCAGGGCCTTTCGGTACTGTTGCTCGGCTTGGGCCACGTCGCCCAGGGTGAACAACGCATTGCCCAGGTTGATGTGAATCTTCAGGAACAGATCCGCAGGGGTGCGTCGATCCGTGGCTCTTAGGGCTGCCCGATATTTTTCGACGGCTTGTTGCGGTCGGCCCAGGGCTGACAGGGCGTTGGCCCAATTGATCCAGGCTTGGACGTAGTTGGGTTTGAGGCCCACCGCCTTTTCATAATGGGCCAGGGCCTGTTGATGTTGCCCCGCCAGTCCCAACAGGCTGGCCAGGTTGTATTGGGCGATTTCGTTGTCCGGGTCGATCTGCACCGCCCGATTCAACTCAGCCAGGGCCTCGTCGGAGGCGCCCGATTCCGAAAGGGCAATGCCCAGGTTGCAGTGTGCCCGGGAGTTGCCGGGCTGTTTACCGGCTACGTCCTGCCACATGACCAAGGCACTGCGATAGTCGCGATTGCGGCGCACCGTAAAGGCGGTGCCGGCAAAGCCGGTGGCGGCGACCAGCAACGCGGTGGCTGCCCACCGGGCCCCGGACCGATCGCCCCGTCCAAACATCCAGTCGAGCCCAACTCGCCCAGCCAACACGGCTAGGACAATCACCCCAGCCAAGGCCAGGTACATCCGGTGCTCAAAAACTGGATCCCGAATGGGGATGACACTGGACGTCGGGGCCAGGATCAGAAAGAACCAGGCGACGCAAAACCCCAGGGCGGGCCGGCGCAGCAGACACCAGGCAGTGCCAGCCAATAGCACCCCCACCGCCAGGGCGGCCGGCAGCACGTCGGACAGGCCCTTGGCGGCATGCCAGTCGTAATCCAAACAAAGCGGCGCAGGCCAAACCGCCAGCCGCAGATACTGAAGCAGCACCTCGGTCTGCGTGCAGGCGTAGGCAAACGGATCGATCCCCTTGTAGCCCAACCCGACCGTGGCCCGGCTGGTGCCGTTGTGGAATAACACGCCTCGAATGATCCCGGCTGCGCCCAGCACGCCCCAAGTCGCCGCCAGGCTCAAGTACAACCCCCACCTGGCCCGCAGGGCCCGGGCGAACGACCCTGACACCAGGCACCGATCAAACAGCAGCACGGCCAACGGAGCTGTGACCATGACCGCTTTGCTGCCCATACCCAGGGCTGCGCAAACCACCGCCAGGCCAAACCACGCCCGACGGTGACGGGCATCGACACCCCGAACGAAACAGTACAGCATCAGCAGATAGAACATGCCCATCATCGATTCGCTGCGCTGAATGATGTAGGTCACGGCCTGGGTTTGTAGGGGGTGGACCACGAACAACAGGCCGACCACGAAGGCTATCCAGTGGGGCGAGGACGCGAATCGATCCCGCAGGGATGGAAGATTCAACGTGCGGCGCACCAGCCCGAACAGGGTCAGGGCTGCGACCAGGTGGATGCCCAGGTTCACCGCGTGGTAGCCGGCCGGTTTCACCCCACTCAGGGCGTAGTTGATTGCCAGGGTGACATCGACGACCGGACGGCGGCTGCCTTGCAGCAGTTCGCCGATCGGCCAAAGTTGGTGCAGGCGCGTGTTGTCGACCAGGTTCCGCTGGTCGTCCAGCAGGAAAACGCCCTCAAAGCAGTTGTGATAGGCAATCAGACCCGCCAAGGCGATGACGCCCGGCAGCAAGAAGTGAACGATCGGCCCCCCGCCCAGTCGCGTCGGCGGTGCGGATTTGGAATCACCGGGCTTTGACAAGGATCCGTCCTGTTAGATGTGAAAACACCTGTGGCAGCCTTATGGCAGCAAGCGGTCCAGCGCTTCGCGATATTTGGCGGCCGTGTTCCGCACGATATCGTCGGGAAGGTCAGGCCCCGGGTCGGTCTTGTCCCATTGGCCCGCCTCGACGAGTCCGGTCAGATAGTTGCGAACGTACTGCTTGTCGAAACTCTCCTGGTCTTGGCCCGGTTCGTAGCTGCTTGCCGGCCAAAACCGCGAGGAGTCCGGCGTCAGCACTTCATCGATCAGGATGTATTCATCCTGCCCATCCGGACCGGTGACCTTGCCCCACTCGAACTTGGTGTCGGCCACGATGATCCCCCGGTCGCGGGCATACTTGGCTGCCCGGTTATAGATGTCGAGGCTGCGCCGGGCCAGCAGGGTCATCACGTCCCCGCCCACGGCGTCGGCCGCCTCCTCGAAGGTGATGTTTTGATCGTGACCGACGTCCGCCTTGGTGGCCGGCGTGAAGATCGGTTCGGGCAGCCGGGCACATTGCTGCAAGCCCGGGGGCAGTTCGAGGCCGCAGACCCGCCCGCATCGGCCATAGTCCGCCCAGCCCGAACCGGCCAAATGGCCCCGCACCACGCACTCGATGGGCACGACCTCCGTCTTGCGGCAGCGCATGGTCCGACCGCAAAGCTGCTCCAGATGGTCGTCCAAACCCGGCGGGGCATGGTCCTCCACCACCTCGATCAAATGGTGCCGCACGCTGTCGCTCAACCACTCGAACCAGAAGCGGCTGATTTGGGTGAGCATGACGCCTTTGCCGGGAATCGGCGTCGGCAAAACCACGTCGTAGGCGCTGATCCGATCGGTGGCCACCAACAACAACTCGTTGCCCAGATCGTAGACGTCGCGCACCTTGCCCTGCCGGCGGGGGTGGCTGGGCAAGTCGGTTCGGCGAACGATGTCGGGGGCGTCGATGGCCATGGCATACCCTCCCTGGATGGCGAATCGTTGGTCAAGCCCGCGTCGGGCCCTATACTCGGCGGGCTGTCCGACGTTGGCCCGCATTGTAGGAGGCGACCCGGCCATGGGCTACAACATTTTTGTGACCGTACCCATTCCCCAACCCGCCCTGGACCGGCTGGCGCCGCACTGCGACTGCCTGGACGTCGGCACCGTCGGCGATGATCGTATCGCCTTGATCCGACAGGTTCAGCGACGGGACGGCGTGCTCTGTACCCTGGGCCAACGGATCGACGCCGAGGTCTTCGACGCAGCCGGTCCCGGATGCCGGGTGTTTTCCAACTTCGGCGTGGGCACCGACCACCTCGACCTGTCAGCCGCGGCCGAGCGGGGCATCGTCGTCACCAACACGCCCGGCGTGCTGACCGACGCCACCGCGGACCTGACTTGGGCCCTGCTGCTGGCCACCGCCCGCCGGGCCGTCGAAGGCGATCGAATGGTGCGCCGGGGCGCATGGACCGGTTGGCACCCTTTGCAGTTTCTCGGGGCCGACGTCACCGGGCGGGCGCTGGGCATCATCGGCCCCGGGCGCATCGGATCGGCCGTCGCCCGGCGCTCGGCCGGCTTTGACATGCAGGTGCTCTACGTCGGACGGGCTGATTGCCCCGAATTAAATCGAATCGGGGCTGTTCGAGTCGATCTGGAAACCTGCCTGTCCCAAAGCGATTTCGTCAGCCTGCACGTGCCGCTGAACGCGACGACCCACCACCTCATCGGGCCGGCCCAACTGGCCCTGATGAAGCCGTCCGCCATTCTCATCAACACCGCCCGGGGACCGGTCGTCGATCAGGATGCGCTGATCCAAGCCCTCCAAAGCGGTTTGATCGCCGGGGCGGGGCTGGATGTTTACGACGACGAGCCCGTCATTCCGCCCGCCCTGGCCGGTCTGGACAACGTGATCTGTCTGCCCCACCTGGGCAGCGCCACCCGGGCCACCCGCCGAAAAATGGGCGAAATGGCCGTCGACAACCTGTTGGCGGTGTTGTCTGGCCAGGCCCCGCTTCATCCGGTCGCCGCCCCTTAGAGGGTGCAAATTTGGGGCGAGATTCCTATCCCGCAGCCCGGCGGGGTGCGAGAAAGGATTCTCGCACCAGTCACACAGGGATTCTCGGCCCAGTGCCCGCGAGGCTGCACGCGGGGCCTTGGACCGTAATTTTGTGTGACAGGCCCTCGACGGGACGGGTGCCGGCGTGCATAATAGCTGCACAAGATAGCTAGCCGGTACCTCCCCGGGGTGGCGCTGGTGTTAGAGGCCTGCAGGTCGCGACCGCGACGGCATCATTGACCTTCATAGCTTATTATCCAAAGGCCCCTAATGCTCCGCTTTCGTGTATTCTCCGACGGCAAGGCTGCCGACACGTTGGATCTTTCCGCCGCCTACCTGGTGGGCAGCGACGGAGTTCCGGTTCGCGCCGACATCGAGTATTCCAACGGTCAGATCATCTGCCACAAGCGGGTGGGCGGTCCGGTGGGTCTGGCGTTGCTCTGGCCCGTGCCGGGCTTTGGCCGGATTCTGTTGGAAACCACCCGTCTTCAGGAGCGCGACAAGCCCTACCTGCTGCAACTGGAGTTGGCCCGCAGTCGACTGATGCGGCTCTCCCACAAGCAGGAAGACTGGGAGCTGGAAGACCCCGACTCGCTGCAGGCCCTGAACGGCAAGGTGGTCGAGGCCCGCGACTGCCTGATCGCCGCCCTGCAGGCCGACGACGAGCCCACGGCCGCCCGGCTTGCCGATGAAGCGTTGACCCTGGCGGTCAAGGCGGCTGAGGGACTGAGCCTGCAACACGCCGAGACCGCCCTAGCCCGCAAGCGGCAGGACAACGGTTTCGCACGCCGGCTGCTGGGCTGTACGGTCGATCTAAACAACACGTCCGAAGCCTATCGCAAGCAACTTCTCAACGCCGTCGATTTTGTGGCTTTGCCTTTCTGCTGGCGGAACATCGAACCGGCCGAGCAAAAACACCAATGGGATGCGCTGGACAATTGGGTCGAATGGCTGACCAAGAACCGCGTTCCCATAAAAGGCTCGGGACTGGTTTGCTTTGCCGAATCGCACGTTCCCGACTGGCTCTACATCTGGGAGCACGACTTCGAGACCATTCGCGATTTGGTCTACGAACATATCCGCAGGGTGCTGACTCGCTACGGCCAATACATTCAGGTTTGGGACGTGGTCAGCGGCATCCACGCCGTCAACGGCATCAGCTTCAACTTCGAGCAACTGATGGAGTTGACCCGCATGGCGGCTGCGGTCACCAAGCAGATGCTGCCCAAGTCGCTGACCATCCTCGACCTGGTTGCCCCCTGGGGGGAATACTACGCCCGCAACCAGCGGACCATCCCGCCCATGCTTTATGCGGACATGGCCATCCAAAGCGGTATCAACTTTGACGCCTTCGGGTTGCAGTGCTACTTCGGCGTTGGGGCTGACGGCATGTACGTCCGCGACATGTTCCAGATTTCCTCCATGATCGATCGCTTCACCAGTCGGGGCAAGCCGGTGCATATCACCGGCGTGCAGGTTCCTTCCGACTCCGCCGTGGACAAGGGCGATGCCTGGGAGGGCGCTCTGTCGGTCACCAATGGCGGCAACTGGTGGGCTGAGTGGAGCGAGAACCTCCAATCCAAATGGCTGCGGTTCTTCTACGAGATCGCTCTTTCCAAGCCCATGGTCGATACCATCACCTGGCGCGACCTGGCCGACGCCCCGCCGCACCACTTGCCCCATGGCGGGCTGTTGCGGGCCGACCTGACCGCCAAGCCCGCCTACAAGCAACTCCAGGCCATTCGCAAAGCCGTTGTCAAGAACGGTCATTAGAATGCAGGCCAACGGTCAGCAGGACCTGTCGGACGCCCCCACGGCCGATACCTGGCAGCGGTCCAACCTCCTGCTGGTCGGGTTTTTCACGAGCTTGCTTGCCTGGGGATCCTATGGCTTGCTGACCACAGTGCCTTTCCCTGACGCTACGACACCGGGAGGGACTGCAGCGCGAACCGGCCAAGCCGTCGCCGGTCCGGATTCACCGGCCGTGTCGTCGGGCGTCGATCCCAACACGGCTCCGTGGTGGGAGCTGACCGTCCTGCCTGGAATCGGTGAAATCACGGCCAAGCGCATCGTCGAATACCGCGACCGCCGCCGCAGTGAACTGGGTTTAGCCGACGGAGCCCCGATATTCGAGACCCCGGCCGACCTGAAACGCGTCCACGGCATCGGCCCCAAGAAGGTCGAACGGATGGCGCCGCTACTTGCTTTGCCAAAAGAGGCCCACTTTAATGCTCCGTCACCATAGCCTGATCCTCGACGGGACGGCCGGAGATAAACGCCATGAAGACCACGCGGGCCGATGCGCAGCAGCGGGCATTGTTGTTGGGCTTGGTTGACGAAGCCTACGATCACACCGCCTGGCACGGCCCCAACTTGAAAGGCTCGTTGCGCCGCATCCTGCCGGAAGAGGCTCTCTGGCGAGCCAAGCCCGGTCGAAAGAACGTGGCTGAGATCGCCGTCCACTGCGCCTATTGGAAGTATGCCGTCCGCCGGCGATTGCTGGGCCAGAAGCGCGGCTCGTTCCCCCTGAAGGGCAGCAACTGGTTCGTGCTGCCCGCCCGGTTTGGCAAACCCCAATGGCGGGAATGTATCGACCTGCTGGACGAGCAACACCAACTGCTCCGCCGGGCGATCGAGGAAGTGCGCCTACCGGGGCGAACCCCCACGGGCCGGTCGTCTACCGATGTCATGCGGTTGATCTGCGGCATCGCGCTGCACGACACCTACCACGCCGGCCAAATACGCACCTTGAAGGTGCTGTACAAACAGGCCCGCCTCGGACGAAGCAAGAGCGCCCGCTGAAATGCGCGACCTTGTCAGTGGATCGTGTTAGGCATTGGCGGGGTTGACCTTTTCCGGATCGATGTCCAGCGACCGAATCGCCTGCGACAGTCGGGCCTTGTCGAATTGGCCTTGCTCGGCCAATCGCCACAGTGCTGCATAGGTGATGTGGGCGGCGTTGACCTCGAAGAACCTCCGCAGGTCGTCTCGGGAATCGCTGCGACCGAACCCATCGGTGCCCAGCGGTGTCAGTCCTCCCCGGACCCAGCGGGCCACCATGTCCGGCAAACTTTTCATGTAATCACTGGCGGCCACCACAGGCCAAGGTTCCTGGGCCAGCAACTTGGTGAGGTAAGGCGTCCGCGGCGCGGCCTCGGGATGCAGGCGGTTGTGCCGCTCAGCCTCCAGGGCGTCTCTGCGCAGCAACGTGTAACTGGTGGCACTCCAGACGTCGGCGGCCACGTCGAATTGCTCGGCGAGCATCTCCTGGGCTTTGAGCGCCTCCCGCAGAATGGACGCGCTGCCGAACAGGTGTATGCGCGGTTTACCGCCCGGGTCGGCTGCGGGGCGGTACTTGTACAGGCCCTTGAGGATGCCCTCTTGAACGCCGTCGGGCATGGCTGGTTGCTGATACGGTTCGTTCTGCACGGTCAAGTAATAAAACACCGGCTCGCCTTCCTCGAACATGCGGCGGATTCCGTCCTGGATGATGACCGCCAATTCGTACGCAAAAGCTGGGTCGTACGGTTGCAAGGTCGGCACCGCGCTGGCCAGGATATGACTGTGCCCGTCCTGGTGTTGTAAACCTTCCCCAGCCAACGTCGTGCGCCCCGCGGTGGCCCCCACCAGAAACCCCCGACCTCGAGTGTCGGCATGGGCCCAGATGCTGTCGCCGATTCGCTGAAACCCGAACATGGAATAGAAGATGAAAAACGGGATAGTGTTGACCCCGTGCGTCGTGTGGGCGGTGCCGGCCGCGGTGAACGAAGCCATCGAGCCGGCTTCGTTGATGCCCTCTTCCAGCAATTGACCGTCCCGGGCTTCGCGATAGTACAGCAGCAGGTGCGAATCCACCGGTTCGTAGAGCTGCCCCTGGTGGGCATAGATACCGTACTTGCGGAACAGGGCGTCCATCCCGAACGTCCGGGCTTCGTCCGGAACGATGGGCACCACCAGTTTGCCTAGCTTTGGGTGATCCATCAGCTTGGTCAAGATTCGCACGAACGCCATGGTGGTGGCCACGTCGCGCTGCCCGCTGCCGGTCAGGAATTCCTTGAATTCGTCCATCGTCGGAGCGGTCATCGACACAGACCGGGCCACGCGCCGCGGCACCGGTCCCCCCAGCGCCCGGCGCCGTTCAGTTAGGTAAGCGTGCTCCGGACTGCCCTCGTCCGGGCGGTAGAAGGGCATCTGAGCCACCTGTTCATCGGTTAGTGGAATGTCGAAACGGTCGCGGAACTTGCGAAGCTCTTCCTCGTTGAGCTTCTTTTGTTGATGGCTGACGTTGCGGCCTTCGCCCGCTTCGCCCAATCCGTACCCTTTGACCGTCTTGGCCAGTATGACTGTCGGAGACCCGTTGTGCTCGACGGCGGCCCGGTAGGCAGCATAGACCTTGGCGGGGTCGTGCCCCCCGCGCTTGAGGTGATAGATTTCATGGTCACTAAGTGACTCGACCAGTTTGGCCAGGTTGGGGTCGGTGCCGAAAAAATGTTTGCGGGCGTAGGCACCGTCCTCCACCGTGTATTTTTGCCATTGGCCGTCGACTGTCTCCTGTATCGCCCGCAGTAGGACGCCCTCGGTGTCCGCGTCGAACAGCGGGTCCCACTCCGAACCCCACAATACCTTGATGACGTTCCACCCCGCCCCTCGAAACGTGGCTTCGAGTTCCTGCACGATCTGCCCGTTGCCCCGCACCGGACCATCCAGCCGTTGCAGGTTGCAGTTGACCACCCAGATCAGATTGTCCAGCGCCTCGCGCGATGCCAACGTGATGGCCCCCAACGTCTCGGGCTCGTCGGTCTCGCCGTCGCCGATGAACGCCCAAACGTGGGACCCGTCGGTGTCTTTGAGGCCCCGGTCGCGCAAATATCGATTGAACCGGGCTTGGTAGATCGAACTGATCGGCCCCAATCCCATCGAGACCGTGGGAAACTCCCAAAAGTCCGGCATCAGCCAAGGATGGGGATAGGACGACAACCCCCCGCCGGCTGCGGTCTCCCGGCGAAAATTGCCCAACGCATCGCGGCCGATGTGCCGTTCGACGAAGGCCCGGGCGTAGATGCCCGGGGCTGCGTGACCCTGGAAGTAGATCTGGTCGCCGATCCCGCCGTCGTGCCCGCGAAAAAAATGATTCAGGCCCACCTCGTACAACGTCGCTGCCGACGCGTACGTGGAAATGTGGCCCCCGATCCCGCCCTGCAGCCGGTTGGCCCGCACGACCATGGCCATGGCATTCCAGCGGACCAGGCTTTTGATTCGCCGTTCGATGGCCCGGTCGCCGGGATAGGCGGGTTGGTCTTCGACCGGGATGGTGTTCACGTATGGCGTGTTGGCTGTGAAGGGCAAGACCACGCCTTCGCGCTTGCCCCATTCAATCAGCCGACCCAACAGATACTGCGCCCGGGCAGGCCCCTGATCCCCCAGGACGGCCTTGAGAGACTCCAACCATTCGGACGTCTCGGTCGGGTCGTGGTCGGCTGTTGTTGGATTCTTAAACATAGTTAGATCCTATCCCTCAGATAGCGAGCAACCCAGCCGGTTTTGTGTTGTTGGCATCGCGGATTGTACGGCACGTGAAGGGCGACTTCGAGGGCAGAAGCGCCCAGCGCAAACCCGGTCGGCGTGCTTGACGGACGAGGCTACCGGTAAAACCTGTTATTGCAGGGCTGGGTCCGCCTCCAACACCGCCCGCAGCTTGGCCAGGGCCTGGTTCTGAATCTGGCGAACGCGCTCCTTGCTCAGGCCCACGCATTCGCCCACCTGCTGCAAGGTCAAACGCCGCCGTTCGAGCTGCGTAGGAAAACGCTTGTTGAGGATCTTCGATTCCAGCAGGGTGAGTTGGCCCAGGTTTCCGTCCAAGGCCCGGTGAAGCCGTTCGACGTAAAGGGCGTCCTTCGAGCTCGGCTCGGCTGGGCGCTCAAAGGCGGTATCGTGTTGCACCGGAAACAGGCGCCGGTAGCTGCTGGTCGATCGGCTGCTGCGGATCATGGCCCGGTAGATGGCGTGGCAGGCATAGGTGCTGAACCGGAACCCCCGCCAGGGATTGAATCGCTCAACCGCTTGCGATAACCCGAACATGGCCTCGCTGAGCACGTCGTCGTGATCCAGGTCCCGCGTGTTGAATCGACCCAGCATCGAATAGACCAGCGGCAGGTTTTGCTCCACCACGTGGTCGCGAATGATTCGCCAACGTTCAGCCCACTGCGAGCGCCGGGCCGGCGTGCTGGTCTTGCGGGCCGTCCGACTGGCTGCCCGATAGGCACAGGCGTGCAGGGCCCGAAACAGGTTTTGCTCGTCCAATAGGTCCGCCCCGGGATCCTTGGACTCGATCTGTTCGAGGATGCGCTTGGCCAGGGCGGCGGCTGCTCGCCTGCCCAGCCAGGCTTTTGGGGCATACCATAGCCGACTCGATGTCGGTGGCGGTCCCGGTTTTCCGAATTCTCGATTCGACGCAATCACGAATATCGTGCCCTCCCCGGGGGCAAGCAGCAGGTAAGGGAAATAGGACCATTATTGTCCTATATCGATTTATACCCCGGGTTCGGATTGGTTGCAAGCGATGGTGGGTCAAAACGCGTCGATTTGTGTCAAAAAAAAGACAGCATGTTGTACGGGCCCAGCCTGTTTTCCGCCCTGCGGGCCATCCGGTTGGCCTGGGCCGGACGCCATGGATCGCGGGCCGAGCCGGCCTGACCGGCCTCAAAGCCACCTTGGCGGGTTCACTTCGGTTGTGGCTGGGGGTCGGAAGGGTACACTTCCGGGCCCGGAGTCACCCAGAAGGAGTCACCCATGCCCGGCCCGAAGCATCGCCCGTTCGTCCTGATCATTCGCGACGGCTGGGGGGCTAACCCCCATCCGGAATGGAATCACGCCAACGCCGTCCACCTGGCCAGGACGCCGGTGGCTGACGATTTGATGGCCACTTGCCCCCACGTGCTCATCCACACCAGCGGCCAAGACGTCGGGCTGCCGCCCGGCGTAATGGGCAACAGCGAAGTGGGCCATCAGAACATCGGGGCCGGTCGGGTGGTGGACCAGGAAATCATGCGCATCACCGGCCGAGTCCGCGACGGCAGTTTCTTCGACAACCCCGCCCTGGTCGGCGCTTTTGACCGGGCGTCGCGCACCGGAGGTGCGGTCCATCTCATGGGCCTGTTCAGTGAGGGGCGGGTGCATAGCGATCTGGATCATCTGATCGCCCTGCTGGATATGGCGGGGCGATTGGAATTCGACGGCCAACGGGTCTGGGTTCATGCCTTCATGGACGGGCGCGACACACCGCCTCAAAAGGGGATCGACTACATTCAAAGTATCGAGGGGCATTGTCGCGAACGAAGCATAAACCCCGTCGCCAGTGTGGTCGGTCGATTCTACGCCATGGACCGCGACAACCGTTGGGAGCGCGTCCGCACGGCCTACGACATGCTCGTCCATGGCCGGGGCGAGCGTTTCGATTCCGCCGCTGACGCAGTACGGCACTACTACGAGCATCCCACTGAGAACAGCCAAAAAGGAGACGAGTTCATCGCCCCGAGCATCTGCACCGGGCCAGGCGACCCCCGGGGCAGAATCGCCGATGGCGACAGCGTGATTTTCTTCAATTTCCGCGGCGACAGGCCCCGGGAAATCACCAAGGCCTTCGTGCTAGACGAGTTCCCCTACCTCGGTCGAGAAAAGGACGGCACGAAAAAACAAATGGGCTTTGATCGCGGCGCCAAGCTGGACCTCTACTACGCCACCATGACCGCCTACGAGCAGGGTCTGCCCGTTCAAGTCGCCTTCGAGAAGCCGCCCAAGATGACCAACATCTTGGGGGCCTACCTGAGCCGGTTGGGGCTCAAACAGTTCCGCTGCGCCGAAACCGAGAAATACGCCCACGTCACCTTCTTCTTCAACGATTATCGCGACCAGCCCTTTGATGGCGAAGACCACTTCCTGGTGCCTTCACCGAGGGGCGTGGCCACCTACGATCAGAAGCCGGAGATGTCGGCTGGGCAGGTCACCGACGAGGTGGTGCGTCGCATTGAATCGGGCACCTACGACGCCGTCATCGTCAATTACGCCAATGGTGACATGGTGGGGCACACCGGCAACCTGGAAGCAGCCATCCAGGCCGTCGAAACGGTGGATGGCGGGGTGGGGCGAGTGGTCGAGGCAACCCGGGCAGCCGGCGGCTCGTTGATCGTGACGGCTGACCACGGCAACTGCGAGCAGATGATCGACCCGGCCACGAACGGCCCGCACACCGCCCACACCACCTACGAGGTGGACCTCATTCTGGTCGACGACCGTTACGCCGGCCAAGCGCTACGCCCCGACGGTCGATTGGCTGACATCGCCCCCACCGCCTGCCAACTCATGGGTCTGGACATCCCAGCCGAGATGACCGGGCGGTCGCTGTTGGGTGACTAGCCGGTGACACTAGGCCCGACCTTCAGGTCGGGTTGACGGTTCGGTCCCTCTCCTCCAATGCCGCTTCAGGGGCATTTTGGGCTTCGGGGTTTAGCCGAGGCCTTGAACGTTGATAAGCCCGGTGGAACCGGGCTCAGAAAAAATTGGGACGCGTGGACGGGTTCGTAAGCCCGCCGTAAACGGCGGGCCTAGTCACGGCGGTTGGTTTGATGACCGCCCGTGATGGCTTGGTCAGTCGTCCTTGATAAACTCCGCGGCTGCTTGCCGCCGGCGATCGACGGTTAAGCGGAGCACGTCGGGGCGGCTGTAGTGACCGGCTGGGTCGAAGTTTTGACGTTCGCGGCGGACCAGGTCGTAGTCCAATTCGGCTACCAGCAGCTCTTCGCGATCGGTCACCGGCTCGACGACCCATTGGCCGGTGGGGTCGGCGATGCAGGACCCGCCGTTGTAGATGATCTCACCGGGTTGGACCATTCGGTCTCGCAGAGGCACGTCGGCGGGAATGTCCCGTTCTCGAATCAGGGCGCAGGCGGAGATGACGAAGGATCGGCCTTCTTTGGCAATGAATCGGGTGATATCGTGGGTTAGCCGCCGATCGCCGGGCCAGATGGCGACGTGCAGGTTCTCGCCGGCTGCGTACAGCGCCGCCCTGGCCAGGGGCATCCAATTCTCCCAGCAATTGAGCGAGCCCAGCGTGAAATCGCCGACGCGATGGGTCACCAACCCCGCCCCGTCACCCATGCCCCAGGCCAAGCGCTCCTCGTAGGTGGGCATCAATTTGCGATGGATTGACGCGATGGCCCCGGTCTGGTCGATGACCACGCGCGAGCAAAAAACCGTGTGCCCGCCCCGGTCAGCCGCCCGCTCAGCCACGCCCAGCACCAGCGTCAATCCCGCCTCACGGGCTGCTTGGCAAAGAGGGTCCAGGTCCCCGGCTGAAGGGTCCACTGCCTGCTCCAAGTATTTGGCGTGCAGCAGCTTTTGCTCGGCGCTCTCGAACCGGGCCCCGTCCGT
>JBHHVM010000006.1:0-20925 GCA_046754265.1 Phycisphaerae bacterium | reverse complement strand
CCGTAGGTGAACACAGCCCGGACCGGCGTGTTGTTGATGAAGCCCACGTCGATGCCGCCCGGCGTGCCAGCCGTGTCGCCTCCGACAGAGGCGGTCTGATTCAGGAAGGTCTCGCTGTTACAGCCGGCCAACATCGGCAACAGGATCGCCGTCAGACCGCTCAGCAGAAGTTGGATTGGATGACCACGCACGCCGGATGAATCTCCCAAGTATCGAGCCGGGTCAAATACCGCCGACGGCGGGCATGCCCATGATATCATCGACAGGGGCTGATTATAGCCTTGAGCCTCATGGTCCACCAATCGCATGGTCCAGCCCTCGCACGGCCGGAACTCCGCGGCTATAACAACAACCGGCCAAACCGAACACCCCAGAGAATCGATGCCCCGACGGAGCCGACCATGCCCCCCAGCGCGCCCCTATTGGTCGAGACGGTCAAGGACGTTACCGTGGTCAGCATCCAGGATGCCTCCCTGGTGGATGGCCGAATCATCGACGCCGTGCAAAAGGACCTCTTGGACATGGTGGAAAAGCGGGCCAGGCGGCGCATGATCGTCGACTTTTCCAGCGTAAAATTTCTCTCTTCCGCTGCTTTGGGCATGTTGCTGACCCTGCACAAGGCGATAGGGGAACGCCGAGGCCTGTTGGTGCTGTGCGGACTCCGAACCGAGATAGCCAAGATGTTCAAGCTCAGTGGCTTGCACAAGTTCTTTACGGTCAAGAAAGACGAAAAAAAGGCTCTCCAGGACTTTGGGGTCTTTCTTTGAGGGCCCGAGATTCAAGCCCATCAACCGGTCCGCCCCCGGCGAAAACAGCCGGGCCCTAACCAGGTCAGTCGCCTGTGGCCGCCAAGGGCAGCAAATGCCCCTCGAGGACGTCCTTGCCCCGAAGGATTTTCCCAGCCATTCTCTGAATCTCCCCGGGTGGCCCACGGACAATGAGCACGCTTACACGAGTTCCGACACTTAGCGAAACATCAAATAATGCTTCTATTTGTAAATGGTCACTGGCTGTAACGCGGGCAAGGCCCTGGCGAGTAGGGTCTTGATTGGCGTCCTGGACCACGATCAGCGCAGCCGTTTGAGAGCTGCCGGATGGGCCGTCGGCCACCGACTGCTGAACCAGTGACTGGCGAACGAGGTCGCGAATAGCTTCCGAACGCTGTGCATAGCCCTTCCGGGCGAGCATCTGATCGAAGGCCGCCAGTAGCTCGGCATCCATGGAGACGCCGAAACGAACGAGTTGGGGCATAAGGATCGCCTGTCGAGAGGGTTAGGACCACGGTTTCGCGCACCGTAGCCGGGCTTTGTGGCGACCGTCAAGCGTCCCGACGACCTGGCCGGCGGTGGCTCAAGTCCGGCGGTGGAGCCCGGAGGTCTTGACCGGTCACTGTTAAAGCCGGATATTCTGGAGGGTAGAGGGTCCACACTAGGCCCTGGGTCGCGGCCGGCCGGCGGCGGCACCGGTGGCCTGCTGTAGCGTAAAGAAAGGACATCAATAGGCTATGCGAGTTTTTTGGCAAGGATCTCTCCCTCGCTCTGCCGGCTGGCGGTGGTTCTGCTTGGTGGGTCTGGCGCTGGCCACGATCTGGGCGGGTGCCGGGTGCAGTGCAGCGCTGTTCAACCCCGAATTCGTGGACGTGTTTGATGCGACCGGCGCCGGAACGGTTGGGTCGGTAGAAAATGCCACGGGCCACGTGCCGATCATCTTCGTCAACCGGTTGCGCTACGCCCCTTCGTTGGCCTCTTTTATGAGAACGCTCAATGAAGAGCGACGGCTCAGCGGCATCCCGGAAGGGGTTACCGATTTCAATTCGCTCCGTCCTCGGGTTCGCCTGCGCGTGCGCGTGACCTACGAAAACGGCAACGTGATCGAGCACGAGTTTGTGGACGGCGACGGCGTTTTCGAGTTTGAGCCCCGGGAGGAGAATGAAGAGGACCTGGGCATTCCCATCACACCGGTCGACCCCAACCTGACCGAAAACACGCTGAGCAGGGTGGTGGCCCTTTGCGACGTGATCCGGGTGGAAATCGTGGGCAACGTTCAAGTGTTTGTGCCCGTCATTGTGCGTACCATTCGCGTGGAGGTCGGCGACTTGGCCCAACAGACCCGTACGTTGGTGGTCACCGACAATCCCCAGTTCAGACCCATCCTGCCCGACGAGGTGGATGAGAATCTGAACGTAACACTGTTGCGGAATTTCGGCGTCCGCGAGGGTCCGGGGCCAGCCGAGAACCTGACTTGCGGGTCCATGGTGGGTATCGTGGTCAGTGGGGTGGTCACGGTTCCGTTCACGGCTCCGGAGGACAATCCGGAAGATAGTTTTATCGCCCAGCGGGACGAAGTGCCCGGCTTCGTGGATACCGATGTCCCCGCTCAGGTGTCCGTGCCGGGGCGCTATGAGTTCCTGGTCAGGGTACGCTAAGGCAGGTCACGGTAGGGCCGCCAGGGCCGATGCCCTGGCGGGGAGACAGATGATGCGTGGCAAGATTAATATGGTAGGCCTAGTCGGGTTGTTGGCGATCTGCGGGGCCGGCTGCAACCCCAACGCTACCCTGTTTAGCGATACGTTCCGAAACTTCACCAGTGGCGACGTGGTGCCCCTTACACCGGGCCCCGCCAGCGAGCTGGTGATGGTGCGGCTCATCAACGAGACCAACGATGCAGTTGAGTTCGTGGTGACCGCCGAGCGGCAGGTATTGGTGGTCGACGATCAGGGCGTGCCCGTCATTCAGAGCACCGACGAGACCGTGCGCCTGTTGACCCTTCCGGTGGCGACCGCCAACGAGGTCGGAGCCCTCTTCGATTGCCCGGTGACTCGCATCGGGCTGGGCGAGGACATCGATCGCCCCTTTACCGATTCAGGCCTGTTTGTCCTGGACGCGGCAGCCATCAGCGGAGTGCAGCAGGGCTTCGGCGTTCCCAGCAACCTGCTGCCACTGGACTCCCGGTCCGGCAACTTCGGCTGCGGCGACACGGTGGTTATTCGGGCTATTCTCAGCCAGGGCGATGTGGGAAACCTAAAGGTCCAGTCTTTTGTCCTGCCATTCGCAAGTCAGCCGACCGAGTTCGTGGGGCCTCATACGTTCAACAACGTCCGCCTGTTTCTGGAAGAGCAGGTCCTGGAGGATAACTAGCGCGGTCCGTGGTGGATGCTCCGCCACGACAAAGTGGAAGAACCCATTCGATGAGGCGACAACGACGTAACAGGGCAGGTGTATGGCTGACCTTGGCGGGGCTGTGTGGCGGGGGCCTGCTGCCTGGAACCTGCTTGCTGCGGACGCGACAGGCAGCAATCGACGGCACGAAGGCTTTCGTGGCCAGCGCCCTGCTGGACCCCAGCCTCATCTCTAACCTACCCCTGGACAACCTGGTGGGGGGCTTGGGCGCCGGTCAGTAGCCGGCCGACAGCCCCTCGGCTCGCTGTCTCGTGGCGCCGGTCGCATTCAGTGCGGCCCTGTGAGAGCCCCTCTGCTAGAGTCAGCCCACCGATCCCGTTGAGTCGTGGCGTCAATACCCATTATCGGCCCGCCCGTATCGGCGGGCGCCTCCCGAACTTCAGACGCAGTTGATTCCGACCGATGAGACCGGGGAAACCTTTATTCAGCCCGCTGGTTTCAGGAATTGACGGGCCCATCGGGGCGGCCGCAGAGTTCAACGGAGACGGCTATGGATGTTCGCTATATCAACCCTTTCATAGCGGCCATTAAGAACGTGTTTTCCACGATGGTCAACACGCAGGTGGCCGTGGGCAAGCCGATGCTGCGCCCTGATCAGATCAAATCCGCGGACGTCTCTGGAGTGATCGGGCTCTCGGGCGATGTGACCGGGGCTGTCGTGCTGAGTTTCCCCCTGGACGTAGCCTGCAAAGTGGCCTCCAAGTTCGCCGGCGTCGAACTCCATTCGGACCATCCCGACTTCACCGACGCCATCGGAGAGTTGGCCAACATGATCGCCGGCAACGCCAAGAAAGATTTTACCGGATTGAGCGTCAGTATTTCCCTGCCCAGTGTGATTTGCGGGCACGGGCATGTGGTCACCCAATCCGTGGCTGCACCCCAGTTGATGATTCCCTGCAACACCGACATAGGCTCCTTTTACGTCGAGGTGGCCATGGTCGTTGAGAAAAGCTCGGGCAACCCGGCCAAGACCCCTGCCGTTGGAGCGGCGTCATGAACATTCTGCTGGTGGACGATTCGCGCACCATTCGCAATATCCAAAAGAACACCCTGGCTGCCATGGGCTACAAGGATGTGGACGAAGCCGCCGACGGCGTCGAGGCACTGGCCAAGCTGGCCCAAAAACGCCCCGACCTGGTGTTGGTGGATTGGAACATGCCCAACATGGACGGCATCACCTTGATCCGCAAGGTCCGTGAGACGGACAAGAGCCTGCCCCTCATCATGGTCACCACCGAGGCGGAAAAATCTCGCGTCATGGAGGCGCTCAAAGCCGGCGTGAACAACTACGTGGTCAAACCGTTCACGGCTGAGACCTTGTCTGAAAAAATCACGCAGACCATGGCCAAGGTGGGCGCTTCAGCATAGCTCCACACTGGCGGTGGGTTGTGGCCCCCCCTTTTAAGGAGCCGGGGCTTTGACGGCGGCAATTCGAGAGGACGTTCAAGTCGAGATTTCGCCCGACCACCTTCGGGCGTGGATACGCCTTGCCGCCGACCAAGATCACGCCCCCCCGACCCACGATGAACTGACCGAAGCCCTGGCGCTCGCCAAAGTTCCGGTGGACGACCCCACGTCGGCCCGCATCAAGGAGCTGTTGGAGGCGGTCGCCCAAGGAGAATGGCCGGAGCAATTCCTGGTCGCCGAAGGTCGGCCCGCTTCGGAGGGTTCGCACGGACGATTCATCCCCGTAGACGACGAGCAGCCGCAATCCGAAGAATCGCAGGAATCGGACCGCATCGACTATCGATCCCTCCACTCTATTCGCACGGTGGAAGAGAACACGGTCATCGGCACGATCGTTCCTCCGGTCGCGGGGCAGCCGGGTGTTGACGTGCATGGTCACATTCTGCAACCCACACAGCGCGTCCAGCCTGTGACCCTGCAAGCCAACGTGCGCTTGGCTGATGACGGAAAGACGGTGATGGCCACCAAGGCGGGGCGAGTGGTGGCCCAGGACGGTACGGTATGCGTTCGCGATATCCTGGAAGTCCCGGGGGACGTGGATTTTTCGGTCGGCAATATCAAAGCTACCAGTGATGTTTCGATCGTCGGCACGGTCAATGATCTGTTTGAGGTGGCCGGTGAGAAATCAATCTTCATCGGCGGCGCGGTCGAAGCCGCCTGCATCGAAGCAGGCGAGTCCGTGAGGGTCCGAGGCGGAATACTTTCTCGGCTCAAGGGGAAAGTCCGAGCCGGCGCCAATGTGTCCGCTAAATTCTGCGATGAAGCCGACATTCAGGCCGGCCAAGACATCGAGATCGCTAAGGAGGCTGTCAACAGCCGTTTGCACGCCGAGGGCGCGTTGCGGATGGCCGGGGCGGCCATCGTGGGCGGCCGGGCGTACGCTCGCCAGGGGGCGGAGATCGGCACGCTAGGTTCGGCCGGGGGCAAGACCACGCTGCTGATCGTCGGCATCCACCCCACAGCCTTGAAAAAGGCGGCGGAAATGGACTCGGCCATCAAAAAACAAGCCCAGGCCTTGGAAACGGCCCGCCAGCGCATTGCTCCATTGATGAACAACCTCAAGCGATTGAATGCCCAACAGCGCGAAATGGTTACCGAGTTGAATTACCATGCCGAAGAACTGGACCAGAAGCTAAGAACCCAGCGCCAAGCCCAACAGGACATGCTCACCTCGGCAAGCTCGGACACGCCGGTGTCGGTTTTGATCAACAGGCAGATTCATCCAAACAGCGCCGTGGTCATCGACGGGCGGGAGGCCAGATTCGATCGTGATCTCAAAGGGCCCGTCAGGCTGGAGCTTCGTTCCATCAAGCACGTCACCGAGTTGGTGGCCGTCAACATGCTGACCGGCTCAGTTACCACGCTCAAGAGCAGCGCGATGGATCTACTGCAGGTGGAAGACGATTCATCCGACCCACAGGCTGCCGCGCAGACATGCGGCCAAGACGAAACCGACCCGGCCTAGGGTTATTTTCCCGAACGTTGCTTTCTTAGTTGCTGCAAGCGCAGCATGGATTGCTTGAACTTGGGATTGTCCGGTTCGACGTTCAGAGCCCATTGGAACCATTCGCCTGCTTTGTCCAACTGGCCGGTGTTCAGGGCCAGGACGCCGACGGCGTGCAGCGTCTTGCCGCTGCGCGGGTTAATCTTTAGCGCCTCGACGTAGTGCGACTTGGCCAATTCAACATCTCCCTCTTTTGTGGCGATGGCGCCCAGGAAATAATGGGCGTCAAAATTGTCCGGCTGCAACTCCAAGGCCCGGTTGAGCCTTTGCTTCGCCTCGGGCCAGTTCCGAGTCAGGGTCAGCAGTTGCCCCAAACCTGCCAGCGTCGCCGGTGAATCCGGCGCCAGCGACAGCGATCGGCGATAGAGCGATTCTGATTCGTCCAGTTGATTGCGGAGCTGCTTGACAAAGGCCAGGGCGGTGAGCAGTCGAGGTTGGTCCGGGGCATCGCTCATCGCGCTGGCCAGCAGTTGCTCAGCTTCGTCGAACTTGTGCTGGCGAAGCAGGCTGCTGGCGGTGGATAGAATCAACGATAGATCGTCGGGGGCGTTGGCCCCAAGCTGCGCGTATTCGGTGCGAGCCTCTTCAAACCGCCCCAATTGCAGTAGCGCGCTACCCAAAAACTTTCGCGCGTCGCGGTTGCCCGGCGAGGTTTTCAGCCCGGCCCGCAACTCGTCCACCGCTTCAGCCATGCGACCCGCCTTGGACAAGGCATAGGCCAGATGAAAATGGGCGGCGGCCGGGTCGTAGCGATCAAAGCCGGCGGCTGCGTTGATCGGACCTAACGAGACACCGATGGCGAGGGACGATGCGGTCACCGAGCCAAGAAGCAGGTGTCGGCGCCACTGCAAAGATCGTTCGATCGCCCAGGCTGCTAAGACCACCAGAATCGGAACGGCCGGCAACCGGTAACGCGGGGAATACCAAAAGACCACCGCCACAAACAGCGGCGCCACCAGAAACAGCCATTCAGGTCCGTGGCGAAGCGGGCGCCGCAGCAAGACCCCCAACGCGACCAGCGCAGGCCCCATCAGCCAAGCCACCGGCAACGGCGTCAGCCGGAGTCGGCTGGTTACGTTCAAATCGATTTCGGCTTGCGGCTGGTATATCTCGGCATAGTTTCGACCGGTCAAGAACCAGTACAGTTTTCTAAGGGCCAGCCCCAAAGCCCGCCCGGGGTTGGCGGTCCAGAATCCAACGGCTTGATTCCGAAAATACGCATCGACCGCATTGTACGTCGGCTCTTTGCCCGTGGCTTCGCGGTAGATGCGCCGCTCGTCCTCGTGCATTCGATCGCGATGCGTGCTGACGCCCGGAATAGGCGTATAGCCGCCGGTGGAGTTCTCGTGGTTACCCTGGCGAAGAGTGATGCCGCTACCCGACCGAATCAGAATGAATTCCCCAGATGCGTTCCAGTTGTTCAGCGTAGCCGGAGCGATGACCGCCAGGGATGACAGCGGGGCGAGCAACGCTCGCCGCACGTTGGACTTTCCACCGCCCAGGCGCAGCCACAGCCAAATCGTCATGGCTGCCACCATCAGCAAGGCGGGGGCATAGGCCAGACAGAGCAGGCCGGTCGCCGCCCCTGTCGCCAGGATGCGCCAGGCGGTCGGATTCTGCTCCACCCAGATGAGAACCGCCCAAACCAGCGTCACCAACATCAATTGGGACGAGCTGGGCAGCACGCGAAGGGCCCCGGAGGCGGGCTCCTGCAACATCAGGAACAGCACGGCTGCCAGCAATCCGACCCGGGCGCCGAACCGCCGCCGAGCCACCCTGGCCAACAAATAGGCGGTGGCCAGGTCCATCAGGGTTTGCATCATATACAGCGAGTACAACCCGCCGTTGGCCGACCGAAACAAGCCGACCAGGTAGGGATAAAGCGGTGCGGAAAAGAACGGCTCATCCTGGCCCGGCTCGCCTTTTGCGATGCGCTCCGCCCAATTCCAGTAGGTTTCGGCGTCATTGATGGGGGCACTGGCCAACGGGTTGTCGCGTACGTATTGCGACAGGATGGTGAGCCGGCAAATCAAACTGACCATGCAGACGGCCAATAGCAGCGTCTTGAAGTGGCGATCCATCCAGGTGGGTGTCGCGACGACGTCCGTTTGGGCCGAAGCCTGGTTGGCAGATTGATGGCTGGTGGACGGTATGTCGGGTTGGGTCTTGCGTCGTGCCATAGATCCTGGGAACCCACTCCTGCATTTGGCCGTCGTTTGGACCTGCTGTTCTGTCGCCCATCATTCGATAGGTTGTGTGGCACGGTCTGGCGCAGCCAGGCCGTGATTGTCGACACCGTCCACGGTCTAGCGACTGCGTCGCTAGACCGTGCCACCCTTCAAATCACGTGCGACAGGGCACTGGAGCCATGCAAGTACGGGCAATGGTAAAGGGGCCGCTGGACGTACGCAAACACGCCGCTGCCCGTGCCGCAACTGATGACGGGCTGGCGATTCGGTGGCTGGCTGCTACCATGCTTCGGCATGAGCTTCGTCACCCAATTGGAATCGGCCATCGACGGGTCAGCTCACCCAGCCGATCAACCGCAGACCCTGCACCAAGATAGGCCGCTTTGGGTGCGGTATGACTTGGGCGCGGTGCGCCGATCGGTATGCCCGCAGGACTTGATCGGTCGATCCCCCACCCTGTGGCGATACCACGAGCTATTACCCATCGACCAGGCGTCGGCCGTGACCTTGGGCGAAGGCATGACACCGCTGCTGCCCGCTCGACGGCTCGGGGCTGATTTGGGCATGAACGACTTGTGGGTCAAAGACGAGTCGCAACTGCCCACCGGTTCGTTCAAGAGCAGGGGCATGACCCTGGCGGTCAGCATGGCCCATCATTTCGGTATCCGGCGCGTGGCTGCCCCAACGGCGGGCAATGCCGGCGGAGCGCTGTGTGCCTATGGGGCCCGGGCCGGCATGGAGGTTTTCGTCTTCATGCCCACCGACACCCCCGCCTCCATCCAGGCCGAGTGCGCCGGTACCGGTGCGAAGGTTTACCTGGTCGACGGCCTGATCACCGACTGCGGTCGAATCGTCAAAGAGGGCAAAGACGCCATGGCCTGGTTCGACATGGCCACCCTCAAAGAGCCCTATCGCATCGAAGGCAAGAAGACCATGGGGCTGGAACTCGCCGAGCAGTTCGATTGGTGCTTGCCGGATGCCATCCTGTATCCCACCGGCGGCGGCACCGGACTGATCGGCATGTGGAAGGCCTTTGGCGAGCTCCGCGAATTGGGCTGGCTCAAGTCGGACAAGCTGCCGCGTATGATATCGGTGCAAAGTGACGGCTGCGCTCCCATCGTTCGGGCCTTTGAGTCGGGCGAGCGCTTCGCACAACCCTGGGAAAATGCCAAGACCACTGCGTGGGGCCTGCGCGTCCCGGCTGCGGTCGGCGATTTTATGATCCTCGATGCCATTCGGGCGTCCCACGGATGCGCCGTCAGCGCCCCCGAGGCAGACATCGCCCAAGCGACGCGCCTGGGCGGCAGCCTGGAGGGTGTCGCGTTTTGTCCTGAAGCGGGGGCCTGCATCCTGGCGGCCCGTAAACTGCTGGCCGACGGCTGGCTTGGGCCGGACGAGCGCGTCGTGCTGTTCAACACCGCCACGGGTCTGAAATACCAGGACACCGACAAACCGGATCTGCCGCTGCTGTCGGGGCGAGAGCCGGTGGATTATGCCAGACTTTAGACAACAATCACCCTATGGGCAGGAGAGACAATGATGGTCACAGTGGGCATGAACTACTACGTTATCGCCGGTAAGGAAAAGGCGTTCGAGACCGCCTTCGACAAAGTGTTGCACGCCTTGCGAGCAGCCCAAGGCCATTCCGAAACCCGGCTGTTCCACGAAGTCGGCGACCCCGGCCACTACTTGATCGTCTCGGACTGGAGCGACAAATCGGCTTTCGAAGCCTTCATCAGCTCGGACGCCTTCCGGGCGGTGACCGATTGGGGCAAAGAGCAAATCCTAAAAGGCCGACCCGACCATCGTATCTACGGCGACTGAGCCGGGCGGATCAAGGAGGTGCCGCGTTCGTGGCCATGTCGATGGGAAACGCCTGGCCACATTCCGGACAACGCGGCAGCGTCAGCCCGACCAGCAGGTAGCCGCACTTGGTGCAATAGGGTTCGTCCAGGCTGCGCAGCGCCAGCCGGCAAGTTACCAGGCTGGCCAACGTGGCGACCACGGATTGAGCCGAGAGAACCCGGGCTTCGGCGAAAGCGGCCAGGCACATCGTTGCAGAACCCGCCAGTGACAACCACCAGCCGTAGAACGTGCTGGTGGGTTCAGCGATCAGGAAGCTCCCGAACCAGATCACGCAGACCATCGACGCGTACCAGCGCAACGCCACCCGCCCGGCGGGTCCACAACGCAAACTCCGTACCCAATAAAGCGGCGAGACCAAAGCCAGAGTGACATAAATCACGGCCCAAAGTTCCCAAGGTAGGCCGCGTCCCGAACGCAAACCACCTACGGCCAGTATCACGAGGTTCGCGAACTGCGTCACGGCAATCATTCCAACCCAAGCCGTTATGATCCCCTGGACGGCACCTTCTTGCTCTTGGATTGGGCGATCGCCTCGGATGGTCAAAAGCCCGCCCAACAGACCGAATAGATACGCACCCATGACCATTGGAATGAACCATAGCCAATACTCATAGTCGCCGGGTTCAAAGTTACGGACCAATTCAATGGCCGGGATGTAAGGCCCTCCGCACCCTTTGATCGAAGGCATGAAGAACGCCGATCCGAGCGCCAGACCGCCAATCCGGTACAGGCGTCGCCAGCGCCGCAGCCTTTCCCGGCGTGACCCTTGGAATGAGCTGTCTTGTGAACCCTCCATGGCACCGCAGGCTACACGGGCGCGTGTCAGTTTCGCCAAAGACCACGGTACTCAACCGGGATTCTCTTGGAAAGCGGGCCGATGGCAACGACGGAAGTTTCAGTCGACGATCAGGTACTGCACGCTGAAGAGATCATCATCGTCGGTCCAGACCTTGCGGACCGACAGGCCGACCTGCTCGGCAATGGCGGCGAACTGGTCCAGGCTGAACTTGAAGGAGTTTTCCGTGTGGATGGACTCGTTGCGTTTGAAAGCAAAGGCCGTGCCGTTGATATGCACCGTCTGATTGACCTGGCTGACCAGATGGGATTCGACAGCCCCGGTGTATTCGTTGTAGAAGGCGTGATGGTCAAATGCCTCCACGTCGAAATCAGCACCAAGCTCGCCGTTGATCCGTTCGAGCAGGTTCAGATTAAACTCGGCAGTGACGCCCTCGGCATCGTTGTAGGCCGGCTCCAGAATGGCGGTGTCCTTTTTCAGATCCACGCCGATGAGCAACGCCCCGCCCCGACCCGTCAAATCCACAATGTTGTCCAGCAAGGCCTTTGCCCGATGCGGGTCGAGATTGCCGATGGTCGATCCCGGAAAATAAACCGCTTTGCGCCGCACGCGAAGCCGAGGCGCCGGCACGACGAATGGCTGAGTAAAATCGGCGCAGACCGGTAGGATTTCGACATCGGGATACTGATCGACCAGCTCGGCCGCCGTCTCGGCCAGATGGTCGCCCGAGATGTCCATCGGTACGTACCCAGCCGGGTCTTCCAGATGGTCCAGCAACATCCGGGTCTTCGTGCTCGAACCGCTGCCGAATTCGATTAACAGACATCCGGCGCCCAAACAGGCGGTCATCTCGTCCAGGTGTTGCTCCATGATGGCCAGCTCGGTGCGGGTCAGGTAATACTCGTCCAGCTCACATATGCGCTCGAATAGCTGCGAGCCGCGCTGGTCGTAGAGATACTTGCTGGATAACCGCTTGCGGGGCTGACCCAAACCCGCCAACACGTCCCGCAGAAACGTTTCCCGGTCCGGAGCAAGATCCTGGACCACAACTTGAACCTGCTGTTGCATGGTTTTCATGTCAGCCCGGCTGATTTCCTTTCACCATAGTCAATCCATCAACGCGCGGGGCCAAGGCCCTTGGCTTGGCCACCGCCATCAACACGTTGGTAGACAGGGGGTACTTCAGGCCCAGGCAGTATGCCACGAACGAACGCCGTTCGGCAAACTGCCAGTCGAGACAAACCGCGCCAATGCGTTTCTCTACGGGTGTTCTAGTCGATCAGCAAAACGCTGTCAAGAATGAAAAGTCGCGGGCAACACCCTCTCAACTCAGGTATCCGCCCTTAATCGCAGCCCTTTGGGCACCAGGAGACGATCGGCCAACTCGAACAATCCCTGGGCAATCAGGGCCAGCCCCGCCGCGGGAAGGGCGCCCTGCATGATCAGGTCGTAACGATCCAACCGGATACCCGTCAGGATGGGCTGTCCGTAACCGCCGGCGCCGATTAGGGCCCCGAGGGTGGCAAATCCAATGTTGATCACCACAGCCGTCTTGATCCCGGCAAGTATGGTGCGCGATGCCAGCGGCAACTCCACCAGTCGTAATCGGGCGGCAGGCGGCAACCCCAGGGCCTGGGCCGATTCCCGAATGTGACCCGGTATTTCATTCAAACCCGTGCATGTGTTCCGCACAATCGGCAACAAACTGTAAAGAAACAGTGCCACCACCGCCGGCGCCGTTCCCAACCCACTCAAACCCAATTGCTTCAGCGGCCCGATCAACAGAACCAGCAGCGCCAGGGCGGGGATGGTCTGAATCATGCCCACCAAACCGAGCACGACCTGCCCGGCCCGGGGTTTCTTGGCCGACCATACCCCCAGCGGAATGGCCACCAACACCGCCGCCGTCATGGACACCACCACCAGGAACAGATGCTCCGATGTGGTCCGAGCCAATCGTTGAGCGACGGTCTCCACATCAGCCTGAACCTCCACGCCCAGGTGCTCAGCCAGGAAATCGGCGGCCACCACCGGTTCGGGCACCCGATCGATTTGGGTCCGGGCATTCAACGCAATCATCCGGGAATCGTCGATTTGCCCGGGCAACTCCAACAGGGCCGCCAGCACCCTGGGGGCCCGGTCAACCAGGTCGGCCCGGTAGAGAATCACCGCGTCATACCGCGGAAAGTATTCCAAATCATCCTTCAACGTCTTGATGTTGTAATGCTGAATGTTCGCATCGGTCGAATACAGGTCGATCACATCGATATCGCCGGCTGCCAACCCCCGGTAGGCCAGGTCGTGCTGCAAGCCGCGGACGTCAGTCTGCGGAAGGGCGTATCGCCGCCGCAAGCCGGGCCAGCCGTCGCCTCGGTCCATGAACTCGTTGGAAAACCCGAACCGCAGTTCGGGATGCGTCTTCAGGTCGGAAATCACCTCGATGCCCAGCTTGGATGCCGTCGCCGGCGTCATGCCCAGAATATACGTGTTGTTAAACCCCAGTTTCTCGCTGGCGACGATGCTCTCCTGAGCCAAGGCCACTCGCATGGATTCCAGGCCGGTCAGGTCACGACCAGCCAACAACTCCTGGCGGATGGTGCCGGTGTATTCGGCGTAGACATCGATGTCCCCGGACACCAGGGCGTTGAACAGCACGCGCGTCCCGCCCAATTCCTGCCGGTGGACGGCCTGGGCCCCGCTGCTGCGGGCCAGTTGGGTCAGCATTTCGCCCAGAATGACCGATTCGGTGAACGCCTTGGAGCCGATCCGAATCGGCTGAGCCTGGGCGCCGCACGGCTTGGCCGCCAGGACCGCCAGTAGACCCACGCCAACGGGCACGCGTCGCAACAGTGCCATGTTGAGGCACTTTAGCATGGCTCCAAGGACCTCCGCTGGGCGTTGACGAAGCGGGTCACGAATGGGTCAGCCGGTGCGTTCAGCAGGTCGCCCAACGGTCCGGTCTGCACGATGTGCCCGGCCCGCATCAGCACCAGCCTGTCCCCGAAAAAGGCAGCCTCAGCCAAGTCGTGTGTCACCAGCACCACCGTCTTGCCCAATTGCCGGAAGATGTCCCGCAGGTCGTCCTGCAATTCGCTGCGGATCATGGGGTCCAGGGCCCCCAGGGGTTCGTCCAGGAGCAACAGGTGCGGATCCAGCATCAAGGCCCGCATCAAGCTGACCCGCTGCCGCTGCCCGCCGGAAAGCTGTGCCGGATACCGGGCCAGTCCATCGGCTGGGAAACGGGTCAGCTCCGTCAATTCCAACACCCGCCGGCCAATCCGCGGACCCTCCCAGCCCAGAAACTCAGCCATCAGGGCGATGTTGCCTCGGGCGGAAAGGTGAGGGAACAGCCCGCCCTCTTGAATGACGTATCCCATCCGGGGGCGAAGCGACGTGACCGTGTCGGGCCTGACCGGCTGTCCCTCGAAGGTCACCGTGCCGCCGTCAGGCTGAATCAATCCGATCATCAGTCGCAGCAGCGTGGATTTCCCGCAGCCACTGGGGCCGATGATGGTCGTGGTTTGGCCCGGCGCCAGGTTCAGAGACGTGGGGTGCAGGGCCACACTGTCGCCGTAGCGTTTGCTGACTTGATCGAGTTCGAGCATTCGCTGACGAAGATAGCCCCAAACAACCTAACCGCCAAATAGGCGGGCTTCTTTGAGCTGCTGCAATCGAGCGGTCAGCCAGCCGGTTAGTCGGTTTTGCGTCGGAAAGCGCCCGATCAGCACCGCCAGCATCACGCCGCCGGCCGCCAAGCTCAATGTGTCGCCTTCCACCAGATAGGCCACGCTGCCAAAAAGGGCCGCCCCTTCCACCAGGGCTGCCCCGATGATGGTCTCGGTGACGAACGCCTTGGCAAGCCAGGCTGCGTCCCGATTGGGATCCTCCGAGCCGGCTGCTTGCACCGACACACGGCGAATCTGGCCCGACGTCAACCAAGCCGGCAATAGGAATCCCACCGGCAGCATCGAAGCGGCATAAGCCACCGCGATCATCGTCACCCACGCGGCCGGTTGACTCTTCGGGCTTGTATCTGCCAGGGTCCGATGCAGCAACACCGCAACCGCGCCGGAAGCGACGCAGCCGGCGCACATGGCCATCACGATGATCTGGACCGTACGCAGGGGAGCAAGCGGCACGTTGGATTCAGCCGAAGCAGACATGGCGCTGACACCTCCATAGCCTGGGGACATCGAACCGAGTAGGGTGCCCGAACATGGAACGTGACGCACCCATTATACTCGGCCGGGACACGCAGGAATATATCCTTCAAGCGGCAACTGGGCCGCTGTCCATCCTGGGGCCGGGCGACCCGACCGCCCTGCTCGACGACCCAGCCGTCCTGCAGCGCAATCGCCGTGACGACTACATGCCCTATTGGGCGACTCCCTGGCCTGCGGCCGTGATGTTGGCCGACTACCTCCTCGGGATGGCGGTGCCACCGCCCGCGCCGATCCTCGAACTCGGCGCCGGGTTGGGCATCGTCGGCCTGGCCCTGGCCCGGGCAGGATTGCCGGTCGTAGTCACCGACTACGATGAAAATGCGCTCGCCTACATCCTGGCCAACGCGAAGCGTAACGCGGTGGAACTACAGGACGTCACACGCCTGGATTGGCGCCAACCTCCAACCCGGCACTACCCCACCCTGGCGGCTGCCGATGTGCTCTACGAAACCCGCAATCACCAACCCCTGGCCCGCTTCATCGCCGCGACTCTGGAAACCGGCGGGCGGGCCTACATTTGCGATCCCAATCGCATGGCTGCCCAGGGTTTCGACGATGCGCTCGGCGAGCAAGGCCTGGATTTCCAAACCACGCCGGTGACGCTCAAGGCAGAGCAAGCTTTGGCCAAGGTCCACCCGCGACAGTTGGAAGGGACCGTCTACAAGGTTTTCCGGAGCCAGTGATCGGGGGCGATTTCTGGACAGCGTGCCTGCGGACCGTATCCTGCTGCCAATCGGCGGCGGGCGCCACCTGAGAGCGTATCCTGGACACGACGGTTGACGGCAGAGTTGATCTCCGCACGCACTATGCCATACCCCCGCATGAGCAAGCACCTCGCGTCGGCCGCGGTGGGGCTGGTGCTGAGCAGCGTGGCCCCTTGGGCGGCCCTGGCTCAGGACCAGCCTTCGCACGATGTTCGGGCAGCCCTCGAATTCGCCGCGACGCTGCTGGCAGCCGATATGCCGGAAAAGGCTCTGCGAACGCTCAACGAAGTCCAGCGCCGCGAACCGAACAACCCCTGGCTGGGCTTCTATCGGGGAACCGCCCACGTCCAACTGGGGGCGCCCTATGCCGCCATGGAAA
Organism: Phycisphaerae bacterium; assembly: GCA_046754265.1. Taxonomy (GTDB): domain Bacteria; phylum Planctomycetota; class Phycisphaerae; order UBA1845; family UBA1845; genus OFTM209. The sequence continues at coordinate 4,618 of JBHHVM010000006.1, read as the reverse complement.
GCTTTGACCGGTCGTTAGAGATTCTGGCCAGTCTGGGCGACCCCGACCCCGAATTGGCTGAGCGCATCGGGCGCCTCCGGTCCCAAGCCCGGCGCCAGGTGTTTGGCGTGTCTTTTTCTTTGGGCCTGGCCTATGACACCAACGTCACTTTTCTGGGCGATGCCGGGACCCTGGACATCATCGCCAACCAGCCCGACGGCCGATTCGGATCCAGTCTGCGTATCGACTTCGCCCCGTTGGCCGACCGCGAGCAGACCCTTACCTTCGGTGCCAGATTAAGTCATTCGTGGCATTTCGGCATCGAACAGTTCAACTTTCAGGACTACGGCGGTTACCTGCGTTACGCCCACCGGTTGGGCCGTCGCTGGGAGTTGAGCCTGCAATACGATTACGACCTTTCCTACCTGGGTAACGAGCCGTTCCTGTCCAGCCACGGCCTGACCCCGGCCGTGACCTACCGCTGGCCCGTATCCGCCAACCCGTTGAGCTTGCGGGAAACGTCCATCTTTTACCGATTCGGCGCTCAGGATTACCTGTTCGAGGTCGACCCCGCGTTCGACCGCGACGGAATCAGACACGCCGTCGGCATCGAACAGCGACTCGATCTGCGACCGATCCGAAACGCCGACTGGCTTTGGAGCCTCAGCGCCGGCTATCGCTTTGAATCCTTCGCCACCGACGGCAGTGAGTTCGATCGCTTCGGCCACAACTTTCATCTGGGCGTCGAGGTGCCGCTGGTCAACCCCGCCAATCCAGCCGAGTACCTGCTGCTGCCGGACAAGGAGCTCCTGTTCGGATTCACCGCCGACTGGCAACTCAACCACTACCGCAATCGAAGCCTGTCCGACGAAAACTCCGGGCGCCGCTCCGACCTGATCACCACGCTGGGTTTCTCCCTGAGCCAAACGCTGATCGACGACCCGGACCTCGGCCAATTGGTGCTGCACACCGTCATCAACTGGACCAACGCCAATTCCAACGTCACCACGCAAGACCGCGTCAGCCCCTTTACCTATGACAAGCTGATCTACGGGGTTCAGTTGGCCTGGTCCTGGTGAACCCGGCCACCGCCGGCTGGTTGACTTTGCCGATTATTCGGTTTGTATGACCGGCACGGCGCCGGGTGCAATAGTAGTCCGGTTGTGAAATGATGAAATGATGGGCCTTGAAGGGGGCGGGCCGTGCGACATGCCCGACTTCGCCGCGTTCGCACCAAGGTTAAAGGAGTAGTCTGGCGGGCTTGGGGCGGTGTCGCAGTCATATGGCCGGAGTTGGGACTTGACGCGCGGCGGGAATATTCCGTATTATGGGACTAATCAAGTTCTTGTCTAGGCGGGGCCGCCTTTCTCAAACGAGCCGGTTCCGCCGAGGCGCGTTGGCGGCACCAAAAACTCAGGAAGGGGAATCGCGTGGCGGATCGCCCGTGCGCGCGAGCGTATATTGTGCCACTGCTGACATGTACAGTCTCTAGTGTTCGCGGCGGGTGGCCTGCTACCCGGCTATCCCGAGTCTGGTTTGCAGCGGCAGCGGCCGGTGGGGTCCATGTTCCGCTCCAACGGTTTACACGCCTCACATTGTTGATTTGGCCCACTCCCCGCGGGTTGAAACCCCAAGATAGCGCGGCCCCAACCCCCCTCACGCAGCGCATTGTTTGGTTACCGTATTCACAAGTCGGCCCGCGACCTGCGTGCCGGACTATCCCAGATATCGCGTGGATCCCACAATCGAGGAACACAAAAGGAGCGAAGTCATGAGAAATGGTAGAGGCTGTATGGCTGGACTGGCGTGCTTATGTATGACCTGCGGCACGCTGGTCCTTCCCGGTGTCGCCGACGGCGCGCCCCGACCCCAATTGGACCCGTCCGTACCGGACAAGCTCGTGCGCACGCTGAATGTGGCCGTCTGCGATCCAGGGGGCTACCTCTTGTCCGACGTGCGCCTGGATTACAAAGACGGCGCAGCCCAGAACGTCTCCGGGAGTCGCCAAACCGACGGAACCTTCAGAATCAAAACGACCGGCTCGAAGGGCCTGTTCACGGTGTGGCACAAACAATTCGGAGAAAGCACCACCGAGTTCGTCGTTCCGCGCAATTTGCTGAACGTCTCGGTCATCGTCATGCTCAACGGCAATACCGCCCGGGCCATTATCGGAGATACCCACAGCCTCGCCAGGCGTGGGACCACCCAGACCGTGGCTCCGGTCGGAAATCAGGCTCTGGCTCGTGGCGCAGGCGGCGGGTGCGATGTCATCTGCGATCCGTCTACCACGCCGGAAAACGAGCCCAACTGCGGCCTGCCCGACTCGGTCAATGGTGGATGTCTTTTGACGCCGCCGATATTCAGCAGTATTTCCTGCGGAGAAACCTATTGCGGGACCGCCGCTTTTGATGGGACCACCCGCGATACCGACTGGTACGAACTGGTGATTACCGAATCGAACGTCATCACCATGCAGACCACCGCCGAATTCGATTCGCTGATCGGCATGGTCGAGATGATGCCCGGCTCGGAAGGCAGCGGCAACTGCGCAGACACCACCGGATTCGTCAACCCGTTCGCCACTCCGCTGCCCTGTGAAACGATAACCCTCACCACGCAGTGCCTGCCGGCGGGAACGTACTGGTTCTTCGTGGCGCCCACGTTCGATTTCGTGGTGCCCTGCGGTGCCGAGTACACGATCAGCCTGAACTGCAATCCTTGCGTTGTGCCCACCGGGGCCTGCTGCTTCTCCGACGGAAGCTGCGGCGATGCCCTAACCGCCAGTGCTGGCGCTGCCCAGGGCGGTACCTACCAGGGCGACAACAGCGACTGCGCCACGGCCAACTGTCAGGCGGTTTGTGGGCCCGGATCCGGCGACTGCTGTTCGGACAATGGCACACCGGGCTGCGAAGACCCGACCTGCTGCGATCTCGTTTGCGCCGCCGACTCATTCTGCTGCGACACCACCTGGGACGGCCTATGTGCGGATACTGCTGCGGCTCTGTGCGATCCACTCTGCTTCGTGCCGGCACCAGCCAACGATCTGTGCGACAATCCAATCGCCGTGGCGGTCCCCTCCACAACGCCGGGCAGCACCGACGGGGCTACCATCGATTCGGCGCCGGAGTGCGGCACCGGGGTCACCTCACCGGGTGTGTGGTACTCGGTGACCGGCACCGGCAACATGATGACCGCCTCGCTGTGCAACGGGGCGACCGCCTACGACTCCAAACTAAGCGTGTATTGCGCCGATTGCATCGACTTTACCTGCGTGGACGGCAACGACGACACTTGCGGGCTGCAGTCCGAGGTCGCATGGTGTTCACAGGCAGGGGCCCAGTATCTGATTCTGGTCCACGGCTTCGGAGGCGACTCGGGTCCCTTCGAGCTGGCGATTTCGGACAACGGTTCGCCCTGTAGCGGTGCGGTGGCATGTTTGGCAGAAGGCGGTTGTTGCTTGCCGGATGCCTCATGTGCGATCATGAGCGAAGCCGATTGCACTGCTGCCGCCGGCGGCTACTTGGGTGACGGGAGCGATTGCTCGGGCGAGCCGATCTGTGCCCCGGGCACCGAGGACGCCACGATCCATATCGAGATCCTGACCGACGACTTCCCCGGCGAGACGACCTGGGAGTTGGTCGACCAGGCCAGCGGTGACGTCATTGCATCCGCCGGTCCGCTCACAGCCGGAGCCACGCTGCACACCTGGGACATCCCGGTCTGCTCGGACTTCTGCTACGACTTCACCATCTTCGACGCTTTTGGTGACGGGATTTGCTGTGGATTCGGTAACGGCAGCTACTCCGTCTCCTTCAACGGCGTGATCGTCGGTTCGGGCGGCAGTTTTGGCGATTCCGAGACCGTCTCGAACATCGGCGGCTGCGGCGGTGGCGGCGGTTGCGCTCCGGGCACCGAAGATGCGACCATCACCATTAACCTGATGACCGACGACTTCCCCGGTGAAACCACCCTCGAAGTGACCGATGCGGGCGGCACGGTGATCTTCTCGGCCGGACCGTTCACCGCCGGGGCGACGTTGCACACGTTCGACGTCCCGGTTTGCTCGACGGGCTGCTACACGTTCACCATCTTCGACGCCTTCGGCGACGGGATATGCTGTGGATTCGGTAACGGTTCGTATGAAGTCCTATACAACGGTACCGTCGTCGGGTCCGGTGGCACATTTGGTGACTTTGAGACCGTCTCCAACATCGCGGACGGATGCGGTGGCGGCGGCGGCTGCGCTCCCGGCACCGAAGATGCGACCATCACCATTAACCTGATGACCGACGACTTCCCCGGTGAAACCACCCTCGAAGTGACCGATGAGAGTGGCACCGTGATCTTCTCGGCTGGACCGTTGCTCGATCCCGCCACGCTGCACACCTTCAACATTCCGGTGTGCTCGACCGGATGCTACAGCTTCACCATCTTCGACGCATTCGGCGACGGGATCTGTTGTGGATTCGGAAACGGTTCCTATGAAGTCCTGTACAATGGAACCGTCGTCGGGTCCGGCGGTACGTTTGGTGACTTTGAGACCGTCTCCGACATCGCGGACGGGTGCGGTGGCGGCGGCGGCTGCGCTGCGGGCACCGAAGACGCGACTATCACCATCGAGTTGCTCACCGACGACTTC